>NZ_CAXYKL010000077.1:0-3195 GCF_964277725.1 uncultured Novosphingobium sp.
CGGCGATATCGGCCTTCAACGTGGAGACGGCGGCTTCGTAAACGCGGACCAATTCCGCGAGGGTTTCTTGAACGCTATGCATCTTGCACGCTTACGGAAATGGTGTGGCAATGCAAGGGCAGTGCGCGCGATCACCATCGCTCATGCCCCGTTGGTGTCTCGACTTCGCTCGACACGAACGGGGGAGGGGCCTGCCGTTCTCTCGTTCAGCGGGCCTCGGCGATCAGTTGCAGCGCTTCCACGTTGGTCCAGATCTTGCCGCCGGTGAAGCGCCACACTTCCTGCCCCTGCGCATTATAGAGGATCGTCGTGGGCAGCGTCTGCACCTGATACTTCGCGCCCAGCTCTCCCTTGGCGTCGACCCAGGGCTCCAAGTTGTCACCCCCGCGCTCCTTGATGAAGGAGGCCACCTTTTCCGTGCCCGTCATGTCCTGCGAGACGGTGACGACGCGCAGCTTGCCTTCCTGCAGGTCCACCAGCCGGTCCAGCGTGGGCAGTTCGACCACGCAGGGCGCGCACCATGTGGCCCACAGGTTCACCAGCGTCGGCTTGCCGCGCAGCGATGCCATGGCCAGCTTTTTGCCGCTGGCGTCGGTCAAGGTCAGGTCCGGCATCGCCTCGCCCTTGTGCGAACGATCCAGCGTGCCGGACAGCTTTTCGCTCTTGGGCAGTTCGGAAGGGCTTTCGTCCGGTTGCACCGGCTGTGGGGTTTGCTTATCGCACCCCGCGACGAATAGCGCGAAACCAAGGGCGGCGAGTTTGAACGAGCGGGACGACAGCAAGGGCACAGGCTCCGGAAACGCCCCGGGGGGCAATCAGATGTGGGGCGGGCGCTTCGCGGAAGGGCCCTCGGCGATCATGCGCGAGATAAATGCCTCGATCCCCTTCGACAAGGCATTGTGGCGACAGGACATCCGCGCCAGCAAGGCGCATGTGACGATGCTGGGCGCGATGGGCATCGTCTCCGACGAGGATGCGGTGACCATCGTCAAGGGCCTGGACGCCGTAGCGGTCGAATACGAAGCCCACGGCGTGCCCGAGGACTGGAGCCTCGAAGACATCCACATGACCACGGAGAGCCGCCTGGCCGAGCTGATCGGCCCCGTGGCCGGCCGCCTCCACACCGCGCGCAGCCGCAACGACCAGGTGGCGACCGACTTCCGCCTCTGGGTGCGCGACGTGATGGACGATGCCGACGCCGGATTGCGGGCGCTGCAGGGCGCACTGGTGGCCCGTGCGGGCGAGCATGCCGAAAGCATCATGCCTGGTTTCACCCACTTGCAGACCGCACAGCCCGTCACGCTGGGCCACCACTTGATGGCCTATTACGAGATGATCGCGCGCGATCGCTCGCGGTTTGCGGACGCGCGCAAGCGCCTCAACAAGTCGCCACTGGGTGCGGCAGCGTTGGCGGGAACCGGCTTTCCGATCGATCGCGAGATGACGGCGCAGGCGCTGGGCTTCGATGCTCCGACCGCCAACAGCCTCGATTCGGTATCAGACCGGGACTTCGCGCTGGATTACCTGATGGCCGCCAGCCAGTGCGCGCTGCACCTGTCGCGATTGGCGGAGGAGTTCATCATCTGGGCCAGCCAGCCGTTCGGTTTCGTGGCCTTGCCCGATTCGCTCTCCACCGGCAGCTCGATCATGCCGCAGAAGAAAAATCCCGATGCGGCAGAGCTGGTGCGCGGGCACGCCGGGCGAATCTCGGGCTGCCTTGTCTCGTTGATGATGACGATGAAGGGCCTGCCTCTCGCCTACTCGAAAGACATGCAGGACGATAAGCCGCCGGTGTTCGAGGCGGCGGGCTTGCTGGCGTTGTCGATAGCGGCGATGACCGGGATGGTCGCGGAAACGCGGTTCCGCACCGATCGGATGCGTGCCGCCGCCGAGCTGGGCTTCGCCACCGCGACCGACCTGGCCGACTGGCTGGTGCGCCAGGCGGACATTCCCTTCCGCCAAGCGCATCATATCACCGGCACCGTGGTGAAGCTGGCCGAACAGCGCGGCGTACCGCTGGACCAGTTGCCGCTCGCCGATCTCAAACAGATCGACAACCGCATCGATGAGCGAGTATTCTCCGCACTCTCGGTCGAGGCGTCGGTCGCTGCGCGCAAGTCGCATGGCGGCACCGCTCCGGACGAGGTGCGCAAGCGTGTCGCCGATGCTCGGCAGGCGCTGGAAGGCGAATGACGGTGAAACACGCAACTCGTATCCTGATCGCGTGCGGCCTGCTGAGCGCGCTGGCCGCGTGCGGTTCGCGCAAGGACCTGGCGCTGAAACCCGGCCAGCAGCTGCCGCCCGCGCCGTATGGCCGCGCGGTGCAGCCGCAACCCACCGAGTTGCTGCGCACGCCGACGCTCGCCATTCCCGAACGCAGCGTAGAGCTTCGCACCCGCTCCGAAGAGCGTGAGGACGATCCGTTCGACCTGCCGCCTCCCGAAGACAAGTAAGGCCCCATGGACCATTTCGAGCTGAAGAACGGCGCGTTGCACGCCGAGGATGTGCCGCTGGCCGCGATCGCCGCAGCGGTGGGCACGCCCGTCTATGTTTATTCGCGCGCCACGCTGACGCGCCATGCCCGCGTCTTTCGCGAGGCGTTGAGCGCGCTGCCGCGTGTCCACCTGGCGTTTGCGGTCAAGTCCAACCCGAACCTGGCGGTGCTGAAGCTGCTGGCGAAGGAAGGCTATGGCGCGGATGTCGTCTCGGCGGGCGAAATGCATCGCGCGCTGGCGGCCGGCATGCCCGGTGCGGACATCGTCTTCTCCGGCGTGGGCAAGACCGGGCGTGAGATGGCCGAGGCGCTGGATGCGGGGCTGGGCCAATTCAACCTGGAAAGCGAAGAGGAAGGCGTCGAGCTGGCTGCGATCGCCGCCGAGCGCGGCATGGTCGCCACTGCCACGCTGCGGGTCAATCCCGATGTGGATGCCAAGACCCACGCCAAGATTTCCACCGGCAAGTCCGAGAACAAGTTCGGCGTTCCTTACGATCGCGCTGCAGAAATCTATGCGCGGCTCTCGGCACTGCCGGGGCTGACGATGCGCGGTCTGGCGGTGCATATCGGCAGTCAGATCACCGACCTCGAACCCTCGCGCCTGGCCTTTGCCAAGATGGGCGATCTGATGCGAGCGCTGCGCGAGCAAGGGCTTTCGGTGACGCACATGGATCTGGGCGGCGGGCTGGGCGTGCCCTATC
>NZ_CAXYKL010000078.1:0-2914 GCF_964277725.1 uncultured Novosphingobium sp.
CCAAGGATGAACCCATCCGCCGCGCCGCCATCTATCCAGCGCACCAATTCATCGGCCACTTTTTCACCACTGCCCAGAAAGTCGGGGCGTGGTGTCGCGACTTTGAGAGCCACCTCTCGCAAAGTCCAACCATTTTCGAGCGCGTCTGCTTTGATATGATCGGTGGCCGAACGAAAGCTATTCGCCCCGATATCCCCAAGGTCTGGGAAAGTCGCGTCCAGCGAATAGACGCTGAAATCGTGGTGATCGAAAAACCGGCCAAGGTAGTCCAGCGCTTCCGCAATGGTCAGCAGTTCTGCGATCCTGGCATGCTTGGCTTCCGCTTCCTCGTCGGTAGCGCCGGTGACGACAGAGATTCCGGGAAAGATCTTCACCGAATTTGCCGATCGCCCATGTGCCACCGCGCTAGCGCGAATTTGCGCGCGAAATCGGACGGCGTCTTCGAAATTAGCCGGGCCGGTAAATACGGCATCGGCGAACTTGCCGGCGAGGCCTATTCCTGCCTCGGATGAGCCAGCCTGAAAGATCACGGGCTGGCCCTGCGGTGACCGGCCAATATTCAGCGGCCCTTCAACCTGGAAAAAGCGACCCTTGTGCGAAAGGCGACGAAAGCGGTTGCGATCGAAAAAGACGCCGCGCTCTCGATCGCGCACGAAGACATCGTCGTCCCACGAATCCCACAATCCTTGCGTAACGGTCAGATATTCATCCGCGATTTCATAGCGCAGCGCATGATCGGGATGGGCGCGGCTATAGTTTCGCCCCGACCCTTCGAGTGGCGATGTCACCACATTCCAACCCGCGCGACCACCGCTTATGAGGTCTAGAGACGCGAATTGCCGCGCTACGGTGAAGGGATCGCTGTAAGATGTTGAAAGCGTGCCGGCGAGACCAATCTTGCTGGTGACCGTGGCCAGCGCGGACAACAGTGTGATTGGCTCGAAACGGTTGAGAAAGTGCGGGACGGACTTTTCCGTGATATAGAGACCATCGGCGACAAAAGCGAAGGCAATTCCCGCCGCTTCGGCCGTGCGCACCTGGTCGATTAAAAACGGCAGATTGACGCTACCGTCGGCCGGGCCCGACGGATGGCGCCAGGCGTTCATGTGCGTACCGGGGCCATTTAGCATTAGGCCGAAGGTTATGGGCGTCTCAGACACGGAATTTCCTCAGGGAAAGGGATGAGGGATTCGATCAGGCGGCCACGCGGGCAATTGCACGGTCGGCCTGCATCGCCCGGGCAAGGGTTTCCATCGCCCCGCGCCGCTGCGCATGATCGGCAACGGGAATGTCGATGACGAATTCTTCCACTCCCAAACGAACATGCAGATCGTCCAGCGCATCGCGGATTTGCTCGCCCGTACCTGCTAGAACATCGGGCGCAATCGGATCGGCCGTATATTCCGTGGCACCGGACTGGCGTGCGAACTCCGCGGCGGCAGCCAGATCCGGCAGGTTAACCGACTGTCCGTTGGCCAATCTGACCCGATAGAGCCGGAGAGGCTTGGCGAGCGAGCGCGCCCGCTCTTCGCTGCTGTCAGCAAAAGCGACTAGGGCCAGTAGCGGTCGCCTGCCTGTGAGATCAGCGAACCTGCCGAAAACCCTGGCCATGCGATCAGGATCGCCATCGAAATGGCCGGCATAGCAATAGTCCCAACCCAGGTGGGCCGCGGTTTCTGCGCTTTCCAAGCTGGCGCCCAACAAAATGCGTGCGGGCGGCGTCACCGGCTCGGGCGCGGCCATGGCACCTGCCCAGCGATGATCTTCAGGCAAGTTGCCAACAACAAAGGCCTCCAACTCATCAAGCTTGTCGGCGAAGGCATCCGGGCGCGCGCCTTCCTGATTGGCACGCAAGGCGCGTGTCGCCTGCGGCATGCCGCCAGGTGCGCGGCCAACGCCCAGATCGACCCTTCCGGGTGCCAGCGCCGCCAGCAGCCGGAAAGTCTCAGCCACCTTGAAAGGCGCATAGTGCTGTAACATCACCCCGCCTGAGCCGACGCGGATACGGCTCGTTCGTGCCAACACGAACGCTACCAAAGCCTCTGGCGCGGTGCTGCCCGCCATCGCCATGCCATGATGTTCGGCAAACCAATAACGGTGAAAGCCCATTTCTTCAGCCAACTGCGCGAGTGCAACCGTACGAGCCAGGGCATCGGGAGCGTCCGCGCCCTCCGGAACGAACGCCTTGTCCAGAAGGCTCAGGCGATAGGGATCTGTAGGCATATGGCCTCCACTGGGCGTAGCGTACACGCCCGTTGTTTGCGGAAGATGCTATCTATCTACCTGCTGGGTAGACAATTTAAAATTCCTGTATCAAGGTTCAGAAAATATTGATCGCGTTCATCGCTCAAGATCTGCCACTGCGTCAGTGCAAATCGCTTCTCCACCAGATGCTAGTCGCTTTCGAGCAAATCTGGCATTTTTTTCATAGTTTTCTATGGGATAACATGGATATAGTCTCGAATTGCCGCACCTATTAGTGATGATATTGATTCCAATAATCAGCTAATGACATTAGCCGATGTATTTTCACAATGCGTGAACTGAAATGAATATTGCCGATTGTTTGGCTGGGCATAACGGATACGTGCGGATCAAAAGGGATAAATAGACTTGAAAGCAGGATTTCTTGTGGGCGGTGCGGCAATTGCGCTGGTCCAAATGGTTCCGTTCACAGCGCAGGCGCGGCCGGCTGCCGTTGGCGACGACGCCACCGCCGGTGCAGACGCTCCGGAGGATATCATCGTCACCGGAACGCGGCAAACGGGGATTCGCGCTGCTGATAGTGCCGCGCCTGTGCAAGTTCTGGACACAACTGCGCTCGCCCATGTGGGCCAGCCTGACCTTACCCAAGTTCTATCGCAATTGGCACCATCCTTCACCTCACAGGCTTTGGGCGGCGATAGCGGCAATC
>NZ_CAXYKL010000079.1:0-18559 GCF_964277725.1 uncultured Novosphingobium sp.
CCTACACTCAGTTCGACCTCAATGGCGGTTTTAAGGGCGACACCTGGCGGGTGAACCTCTTCGTTCAGAACCTGACGAACAAGCGTGGCTTTACCGGTGGCGGGTTCAACAACCAGACTACGTTCAATCCGCTCTGGTTTAACTACACCCAGCCGCGCACCCTGGGCGTCAATGTCGAAAAGACATTCTGATCGACTGACCCGCGCCTTTCCTAGTGTGAAAGCGGCAGGCGTCGACGGTGATCGATGCTTGTCGCTTTGACAGGAAGGGCAGGGGGATTTGCATTATCGCGATATCGACCATGGCGGCGGGGCGCGGACAAGCGCCGTATCTGCCCCCCGTCACGGTTCTGAATGGAAGGTTCATCATGCGTTTGATCACCCCTTTGCGGCATCTGATTTGCGCGGGGATCGCGCTGGGTACCGCGCTGCCGCTTCACGCTGACCCGCAAGAAGTCGGCCTGACGCCGGTCGCGGTCGGTCTGGGGCCCTTCACCTATGACACAGCAGAGCAGCATGGATTGCGTGTGGATGTCCTCGCGCGGGGGTTGGCGCATGGCTATGCGGTTGCCTTTCTGCCGAATGGCGACGCGTTGATCGTGGAACGCGGCCAACGTCTGCGATTGCTGCGTGGAGCCACGGGCGAGCGTCCCACGCTGGCACCCCAGCCGATCGCCGGCCTTCCAGATTTCAGCAAACAGCCTCATGTACTGCCCGATGACGTACTGGGCATACAGGACGTGGCGCTGGCGAATGACTTTGCCACCAGCGGGACCCTTTATTTCACGTACAATCGCCCGGTCGCCCTGGATGCGAAAGCAGGGCGGCTGTCGGTCGCCACCATCGTCGCGAAGGCGCGATTGCGCGACATGCGGCTGGTCGAGGTCAAGGACATCGTGGTTGGAGAAACCGTGATCGGAGCTGGGGGATCGCGCATCCTCGTCGCTCCCGACCAGACCCTGTATGTCAGTGTCGGCGCGCTCAGCACCGGGGACATCCAGTCCGCCCAGCGAACGGATAGCATCTACGGCAAGGTGCTGCACGTCACCGCCGATGGGAAGCCGGCGCCGGGCAACCCGTTTGTAGCGACCAAGGGCGCTCGGCCCGAAATCTACAGCTACGGGCATCGTGATCCGCTGGGCATCGCCTTTGACGCGAAAAGCAACGTCCTGGCCTCTGAGCATGGACCGATGGGAGGCGATGAACTTAATCGCATCCAGTCGGGGCGCAACTACGGCTGGCCGCTCTTCACGTATGGCACGGAGTATGGGGGATCGCCGCTTCCCAGGACGCCGGTCGGCCCCGGCACCGAGCCGCCCCTGATGATCTGGATGCCCGCGATCGCGCCGGCCGGGATCACCGTCTACAGCGGGGACAAGTTCCCGGCATGGAAAGGCAATGTCTTCATCGCCAGCGCCCGGCGCGGTGAGATCAACGGTACCGGCTCGCTGGTCCGCGTGGTGCTGGACGACAAGCTGCAGGAACTGCGGCAGGAAATGTTGCTTGGGGATCTGCATCAGCGCTTCAAGGATGTGCGGCAAGGACCCGACGGCTTGCTCTATGCCTTGACCGACGAGGATGAGAGCGTGCTGCTGCGGATCAGCCCGGCGAAGCCTTCGAAGTAGGACCGGGTTCGCCGCCCCGCCGTGAGTGACGCGTGATCGTTTCTGCGGGCCGGGCGGACGAAAAACCCGGAATGCGTCCCAATGGCAAAAAAACTTCAACAGGCATCGTTTCTCGGCTTGCCAACATATCGAACCGCTTCTATTGGCAGCCCTCCAACGCGCCCGTAGCTCAGCTGGATAGAGCATCAGACTACGAATCTGAGGGTCGGACGTTCGAATCGTTCCGGGCGCACCACAAACCCCCGTCAGGTCTAAAGACCCGGCGGGGGTTTCTGTTTGTGGCGGTAATGCCTTTGGTAAACGCCATATGAGGCGCGATGCCAGTCCTGATCATTGGCGCCCAGCGTCGGGCGACTTCCGCAGTGTGGCCGGCGGTTGATCTGACGACGGCGCATTCCGCCAGACTACATCAGCTGGTGAAACCTGCCGCAGCCTCAAGCTTCCAGAGGCGCGATCTCCAGTATCTCTATAAGAGCGCCACTGTCGCCAAACGGAACCTCCTCGCCGACGCCCGCATCCATGATCGCACGGCAAAGAGGAGCGGAAAACGCGAGCAGACCTTTCTTGGGATCGGCTTCGTCGTCGCCGACGATCGCGATCGTCCGCTGCTTTCCGTTCATCCTGATCGTGACCCGGCAACCGAAAGCGACGTGCGAGCAGTCGGGCATGTCCATCAGTTGTGCCGTGGCCAACCGGGTCCGCCAATACCGCAGCGTTCGCCGCGTTGCCGTGAGTGCCGTCTCGTCAGTGAGGGTCGGCAGCATCGCTTCCAACTCTGCGACCTTCGATCCGATCAGTGCCAGCCCGCGTGGCGTGACGAGATTGGGGCCGGGCGGAAGCGGCAGCTCGAACGTGGGTTCGAGATGCTCGTCATCCCCTTCGCGCCGAAACGCGACGCTCATCGCTTGTGCTCCGTCATACCCCATGGCCTGCCACACCCACAGGCGTCCGCCAAGCCGCGCGGCGTAAAGCTCGCGATCGCAGACCAACTTCGTGGCGATGCGATGGTGGCTCCGCCTATCGCCGTTGCGCCAACAGATCGCGCTGCAGTTGCCCCTGGCGTTCGAACATCCAGCCGGGGTATTCCTGCGGGATCGCGCTCACTTTATCGAGCGCAGCCAGTTCATCACTGGTGAGGTCGATTTCGGTCGCGGCCAAGTTGTCCGTCAACTGGTCGGGACGTTTTGCGCCAACGATCACGCTTGTCACCGATCGCTGGTGCAGTAGCCAGGCCAGCGCGATACGCGCTACCGATACGCCATGGGCCTCTGCAATGGGCCGCAGGGCCGCGATGACGCAATCGCCACGGCTCGGTTCGACGGGCGGGAACGCGAAAGCTGCGCGGCGACCTTCGCCGGGTTCTTTCGCGCTGTACTTACCCGAGAGGAAGCCACCGGCGAGCGGGCTCCACACCATCAATCCCACTTCTTCCGACATCAGCATCGGCGTGATCTCACGTTCCAGTTCGCGGCCGACAAGTGTGTAGTAGGCCTGCAGCGACGCCAGGCGGTGGAGGCCTAGCCGTTCCGCGATTCCAAGCGCCTTGGTGATCTGCCATGCTGCCCAGTTCGAAACGCCGATATAGCGGACATGGCCATGCTGAACGAGCGTATCGAGCGCCCGCAGCGTTTCCTCGATCGGGGTCACCGGATCGAAACCGTGAATCTGGTAAAGATCCACATGGTCAAGCTGGAGCCGCTTCAGGCTCGCCTTGCAGGCATCGATCAGATGATAGCGCGAGGCGCCACGGGCGTTCGGGCCTTGACCCGTTGCACCGAAACCTTTGGTGGCGACAATGATCTCATCACGCTTCAGGCCCAGGTTGCGAATGGCTTGACCGGTGATCTCTTCCGACGTCCCATCCGCATAGACGTCGGCTGTGTCGATGAAGTTGACCCCGCCTTCGACCGCGGTGCGAACGAGCGTATCGGCATCATCCTGGCCAAGCTGGCCGATCTTCCCCCACATGCCGGCGCTGCTACCACCAAACGTCATCGTGCCCAGACAAATCTCGGAAACGAACAGGCCGGTGCGGCCGAGGTTATTGTAGCGCATGAGGGGAAATGGCCTTTTGGAAGGTGTTCAGTGAAGCAACGCTTCAACGGCCGCTCAGTTCAAACTTTTTCGTCGTCGCCCACTCCATAGCGGGGCCGCCGCCGCCCACGGAGACGGGAGCAGCGTGCGCTTGCCCGCTGGCCGTGCGCGACGGATTGGTCTAGGCGCAGGTTCCAAGACTTATCGCCCAGCAGCTGCCTAGATAGTACCTTTGGAAACGGAGCGACCGACATTCCACGCAAACCCAACTACGATTTCGAACGTCGTGAGCGCGAACGGCTCAAGGCCGAAGAGGCCGCGAAGAAGGCGTTAGCCAAGGCCAACAAGCGCGCGGAGCAGCAGGGAACGCTGGACCCGGATCAGTCAGGGGGCGCCTGAGCCCTTGGCGGAAAATCCCAATCCTGTCCTGGCGCAACTGGGCTGGAGGCCTTTCTTCAGCGAACAGGTCACCCCCGAGCAGCGCGGCTCTTGCCAGCCTGTCCGGGTGATGTCGGTCCATCGGGGACGCGTGACGGTTTCGGGCGAGGGGATCGAGGATTCGATCTCGTCCAAGCTGCCCCATGGCGACGGAGCGGAGAAACGGCCGACGGTTGGCGACTGGCTGCTGATCGACCGGGAAACGCGTGATCTCGTGCATATTCTGGACCGGGCGAGCCTGTTCAAGCGTCCGGCGCCCGGCGATCAGCGCCGCGTGCAATTGATTGCCGCCAATGTCGATACGCTGTTCATCGTGACGTCCTGCGATCAGGACTTCAACGTCGCGCGATTGGAGCGCTATCTGGTGCTTGCAGGTGAGGTGGGTGTACGCGCCGTTGTGGTCCTGACGAAAGCCGACTTGTCTTCCGATGCCGATACCTTGGTAGAGGCTGCGCGCGCGCTCCAGGCGGATCTGCAGGTGGAACTGGTCAACGGGCGCGATCCGAGCAGTGCCAACAAGCTTGCGCGGTTCTGTGGGTTTGGTCAGACCGTGGCTTTGGTGGGGTCGTCCGGTGTCGGCAAATCGACCCTGGTCAACACGCTTACGGGATCGACCAATATCGAGACCCAGCCCGTACGAGAAGACGACGGGAAGGGCCGGCATACGACCACAGTCCGCCAGATGCATCGTCTCGCGCCCGGTCTGGATGGAGGCGGGTGGCTGGTAGACACGCCAGGCATGCGCGAACTTCAGATGTCCGAGGTCGCCGCTGGCGTGACGGAAGTTTTCGACGACGTGGCGGCCATAACGCTGGATTGCAAGTTTTCGAACTGCACGCATGCGGACGAGCCGGAATGCGCCATACGCGCCGCCATGGCGGACGGTCAGCTCGACCCCGCCCGCGTGGACCGCTGGCGCAAGTTGGCGGAAGAGGATGCGGTGAACAGCGGCGCTGCGGCATTGCGTCGCTCACGCGCCGATAAAGGCCGCGACAGGAGACGATGATTGGCTGATCTATATCTACGCGCGCTGGAATCCGAACGCCGGCAATTGTGGGCCGAATGTCGGATGAAGGGCCTTGCCAAAGACACGCCGCAGCGTCTCCGAATCAGCGAGCTGGACAAGCTGCTGGCGGAACACAAGGCAAAATCATCCCGCTAAACCAGAGAGGCGGGCGGACGAGGCGCGGTCTCTGATCGATCGTCCTGGTTATCGCCGAGAGCGTGCTGGGGGTGTCTGCTTTCAGATGTGATCGCAGCCGCTGCTAGTTCGCGGATCTGCACGCGAGCTTTCAGCCGGGCCGCCAGCAGCGCCGTGCCGCTGACCTTGCGCTGGACGAACAGGGTGTCCACCGGCGGTACGTGCCAGGCGGCGCGATCGGCCAGCATCGCTTCAGCCTCCTGACGCACGACCGGTACGAAAGCGCGGTCTCCAAAATCGAACGGCCCCTCCCGGTTCATGGCGGCATCGATCGCGCGGATGATGCGATCGATCGCTGGACGATGCGCGGTGGTGGCTCCCGGGCCGATAAAACCCGTCTCCAGCGCAGTCTCGCGGACCTCATCCAGATCGCGCGCCAAACCAGCTTCGATCAAGCGCCGGTAGGCGTCCGAGGTCTGGGCTGAAACCGGGCGGGCGGCGCCGAAATCCAGCAAGACCAGCGTCTTCGTATCCGACTGCCAGCGGTAATTCGCGAAGTTGGGGTCAGTCTGCATCACACCGAAGGTAAAAAGCTCGCGCAAGACCAGTTCGATCAGCGCGGTCATCGCTGCGTCGCGATCGGCCTGTGACGCGGTGGCGAGGTTCTCGATCGGAGCGCCTGCCACGAAGCCCATCGCCAGCACGCGAGAAGTAGTGAGCGCTCCCTCCAATTCAGGCACGACGTAGCGCGCGTCTCCGCTGAGCAGATCGCCAAAGCGCTGCAACTCGCGGCCCTCGCGCAGATAGTCCGTCTCCTCCGCCAACTGCCGCTTGGCTTCGGTGAGCAGTGGAGCGAGGTCGATGGTGGCAGGCAGCAAGTTGGAGATACGCAGCAAGGTCGCCACGTTGTCGACATCGGCGTCGATGCTGTCGGCCACGCCTGGGTACTGCACCTTTACCGCCAGCACGCGGCCATCGGGCAAAGTAGCGCGGTGGACCTGACCGATCGAGGCGGCCGCGATCGGCGTCGCCTCGAAATGGCGGAAGCGACGTCGCCAGTCAGCGCCCCACTCCTGCTTCAGCATACGATCGAGCTGAGTGGGGGGCATCCGCTGCGCTTGGTCTCTCAGCCGGGCGAGGATGGTCGACAGCTCCGCCGGCAGAACATCCCCGGCGTCCATCGAAATCATCTGCCCCAGCCTCATGGCCGCGCCGCGCAAGTGGGCGAGCCGGTCGGCCAGGCGGGCCGCATTGCCGGGCGTCAGGATAAGGTCGTTGAGGCGGGGGCGCTCCCCCTGGGCCAGCCGTCGCGCGCCTTCGGCGAGCATGCCACCCGCCACGCCGCCGGCGAGCCGCCCGAATGTGCTGAGCCTTGATAGGCGTCCGCGCGGAACCGCACGTGAGCCACTTTTGCGATCTTCCGTCATCCCGCCATAGCCTTCACGGGGCAGGTCGGTTCCACGGCGTGCCGCCATTGCCCTCAGGGGTATGGTGAAGCCTGCTTTTCCAACGGCGTTGCACCCGCTCGATCCGAAGACCCCGGTGGGGCGTTATAGTTGCCATGACCGATACGATCGAGGAACTGCACAAGAAGATGGAGGCGGCGGCTGCCGCCCTCGACTTTGAAGAAGCCAGACGATTGCGCGATATGATCAGCCTCATGCGGGGCGGGGCAACCGCCGAAGAGGCGGCAATCGCGGACCTTTCGGGCCTGACGCGGCAACAGCCGGGTGCGATGGGACTGGGTACGAGCCAGGAACGCCTTGCGCCTCCTTCCGGATGGACCCCGCCCACCAAACCCGACTTGATGACGAAAGGACGGGGCAAGCGGCGGTAGTATTTCGCCGGTAGCGACGGAGCGTACGGGTGCGCTGGCCGCTCCCGCGCTTCTGTAACATTCTTTGTCTAACGCGATGCGGGTTTTGTGCGGCCGTGGAGTCGATGAACGATGCGCATCGGATTCCTATTCAACCACGATCAGATTCACCAGGTGGCGCACAGCTTGCCGATCGCGCTTGCCATGGCGGAGACTGATTGTTCGGATGAGATCATCGTCGCCACGACCAACGCCCGCCTCGCGGCAGAAGTGCGCCGGATTGCCGGTGAGGCGATCGGGCAGGGCATAGAGCATGTCGAGCTTTCGCCATCGAAGCTGACCCGCCGCGTCGACGGCGTGCTGGGGCGGGTCGTGCCTGCATCCAAGCTGCTTATCTATCGTGACAATCTGCCGTTCTTCCGCAGCCTGGATGTGCTGGTCGTGGCGGAAAAGACTTCGCTGGTGCTGAAGGATCGCTATGGCCTGCATGACCTGGCGATCGTCCATACCCGTCATGGCGCGGGCGACAGGGCGATCGGTTTCGATCCCGCCAGCGCCCGGTTCGACCATGTTCTGTGTTCAGGTGCCAAGGTCCGCGCGCGGCTTATCGAGGAGGCACGGGTCCCGGCAGATAACATCAGCGTGGTCGGTTATCCCAAGTTCGATCTGGTGCGAGACGCACCCACCCATCGCTTTCTGCCGACGGTGGAAAAGGCGGTGTTCTACAGCCCCCACGTCTCCCCACACCTGTCTTCCTGGTACAAACACGGTCATGCGGTGTTCGATACCTTCGTGGGCGATCCCTATTACGGCCTGCTGTTCGCGCCGCATGTCATGCTGTTCGAACGGCCCTTCGTCGTCACGATCGACAAGCTGACGCTGGACCGTGCAGGCGATATCCCGATGCGATTCCTTCGCGGAGACAATATCAAGATCGACCTTGGCAGCCGCGCCGCGACCGACATGACTTATACTCTGTCCGCCGATATCTACCTCGGCGATGCCAGCAGCCAGGTCTACGAGTTTTTGCTGAGGCCACGGCCCTGCATCTTTCTCAACAGCCATCGTTATGCCTGGAAGGGCGATCCCAACTTCCGGCATTGGACTTTGGGCGAAGTGATTGAGCGGCCCGAAGAATTGCCGGATGCACTTAAACGCTGTGATGATTTGCACGAGCGGATATATAGCGCGACCCAGCAAGAACTTTTCGCCGAGAGCTTTGACATCACCAACACGCCTTCGTCTGTTCGCGCCGCAGAGGCCATCACGCGATTTGCCGACGGACGCCGTACGCGGCCTCGTCACCTCAAGCTGGTGCCGGCCGCCTAAGCGGCTGGTTCAAGGATCGTGGGTACGTCCGCCGTGCTGAGTGCCACCGCTCCGGCAGATGCGTCGTCCCGTCAAAAGGTGCGCGGCAATGTGCGGCGTATTTTCTCCGGATTAGGTCTTGTCCTGGGCGGCAAGGCTGGCGCCGGGCTGATCAGCCTGGCTTACCTTTTCCTCGCCACGCGCTTTCTGGGACCGGAAGAATACGGTGTCCTCGTCCTTGTTCACGCCTACGTCACCACCGTATGCGGCGTGATCGAGTTTCCGGCTTGGCAGGCGATCGTGCGCTATGGCGCCGAGGCGGCGGCAGGTGATGACCGGCACCGGCTGGGCCGCTTGTTGCGCTTTGGCGCGGTGCTGGAACTTTCGGCGGGCCTCTTGGCGATCGCCTCGGCCTTCGTGCTGGTGCCCTATGTCGGGCCGCACCTGGGCTGGCCGCCAAAGGCGATGGCCTTTGCGCCGTTCTATGCGCTGGCCGTGCTGGGCTCCGTGCGCTCGACGCCGGCGGGCTATCTGCAATTGCTGGGCCGTTTCGATCTGCTGGGGGTGCATAATCTGGTGCAACCGGTGGTGCGGCTGGGCGGCTGCCTGTTGGTGATCGCCATGGGCTGGGGGCTGAAATCGTTCCTTGTCGTATGGATGCTTGCGGCCGTGCTGGAATTCGCCGTGATGTGGGCGATGGGCCTGTGGCTGGCCGCGCGCGAGCTGGGGCCGGCGCTGCGCCGTCCGGATGCGGGTCGAGTAACGCAGGAGAACGCCGGCGTCTGGCGCTTCATGCTGGCGACGAATGCGGACGTGACCCTGAGTGAGTTTGCGGGCCGCGCCGCGCCGCTGATCGTCGGCTGGGTGCTGGGCCCTGCGGCTGCGGGCTTGCTTGCGGTGGCCCAGCGCGCGACGGTGATCATCGCGCAACCGGCACAGATTTTGGGCAACACTGCCTACGCGGAATTGGCCCACATCGTCGCGGCGGGGCAGGGCGGTCGGCCCTTGCGGCGCACGCTGATGCGGGTCGTGTCGATCGCGCTTTTGGCCACCGTTCCGGTCGTGCTGGTGGTGCTGGCGTTCCCCGCGTTCATCGTCCATTTGCTGGCAGGCTCGCGCTTCGATGCCGCCGCTGCGCCGATGGTCCTGCTGGTGTTGGCCCGCGCCGTCGCCCTAGTCGCCCCTGCCTGCAGTTCGGCGCTCGCGGCGCTGGGGCAGCCATCGCGGTCCGTGATGGCAAACCTCTTCGCCAGCCTGGTGTTTCTGGGCGCACTGCCGCTGCTGCTGGAGCGCTACGGGCTGATGGGGGCGGCTTATCAGGCGCTTGGCCAGGCGATCCTGGCCAGCGGCCTGCTAGTGATGTTGGTCTGGCGATCCAGCCTGCGGCACTGATGCGCCCCCGGATCGCCTACCTCATCAACTCGGTCGAGGGCGGGGGCGCGGCCTTGCCCGTGCCCGCGATAGCAAGCGTATTGCGCGCTTGCGGAGCGCAAGTGCGGGTCTTCGCCCTGACCCGCCGTGATGGTCGCGCGCTTCCGGCGATGGCGCAAGCCGGGCTCGATCCCTTGGTGCGAGACGGCGAGGAGACGGACCACCTGGCCGCCTATCACTGGATCAAGCACGAGGTGCAGGCATGGGGCGCAACCCACTTATGGACATCGCTGAGCCGGGCAACGATCCTGGGGCTTCTGGCGGGTCCGGGCATGCATCTGCCGGTGATCGCCTGGCAGCATGCCGCATTCCTGAAGCCTTGGAACCGTCGTCTCCTGCGTCTGCTCCAAGCCAGAGCGAGCCTGTGGGTGGCGGACTCCGAGTGCGTGGCCGAACTCACGCGTGATAGGCTGAAAGTGCCCGCCGATCGTTTGGAGTTGTGGCCGATCTTCGCCGCAGATCCGTCCATGCCGACTGCGCGAAGCTGGCAGTCCGGCGAAACCCTGCGGATCGGCAGCCTCGGGCGCTTGCATCCGGTGAAAGGCTACGATGTCCTGGTCGCTGCTATTGCCGAGCTGGCTCGCAACGGCTTTCGGGCGCCGGTCTCCTTCGAAGTGACGATTGCGGGCGAGGGCACCGAGCGGGCACGTCTGGAAGCCGAGATCGCCGCACACGCCTTGCCGATGCGCTTGCCAGGCTATGTCGAGAACCCGCGCGATTACCTGGCGGCCCAGCACCTATACGTGCAGCCATCCCGATCCGAGGGGTTTTGCATCGCCGCGCATGAGGCGATGAGCGCCCGGCTGCCGGTGATCGCTTCAAGGGTGGGCGAGCTGGGCTTCACCATCGTCCCGGGCCAGACCGGATGGGTGCGACCGCCGGGAGATGTCGGCGCATTCGCGCAAGCCCTGCGCATGGCGTTGAGCGACCCTGACAAGCTGGCGGCGATGGGTCAGGCCTCGCGCGCGCTCGTGCTGGAACGCTTCTCGCAAGACCGGTTCGAGGCGGCGGGTCAGGCTATCTGGAAACGCGTCGCAGCGCTCGGCCCAGTTCGATCCTGAGGCCCGCCAGCGATCGGTCGATTGTCTTGACGTCGATCAGCGTCAGTGGCCCGCACACTGAAAAAGTGTGCATCCCCTCACAGTTGTTGGGCGCGGTGGCGGGATAGGGCAAAGGATCGCCCGCGGTCGCCGAGAAATGGCCCTCGTCCAGTGTGTCGATCCATAACGGCCGGGTCGCCCCTCCGTAGGTTCGCGTGCAATCCTGCACCGGCAGCACGATGCGCCCGTCTATGATGATGGGCGTTCCGCCGGGCCGGGCAGACTGACGATCGCGCCGAACGGGATTACCGGGATGGGGCGTCCAAGGCCCCGTCAGCGTGTCGGCCCAGGCCACATGAAGCTCTGCCACCTTGCTTTCGCGGCTGTGCGCCGATGCATAGAGTAGCCACCAGCGCCCGCCATGGCTCAGGATCGATGCGTCTACCGGCACGCAGTCCAGCGCGATGGTGCATTCCGCCCGCCAGTCTTCCATATCGCCATGAGCGCGATAGAGCGTCAACGTGCCGGACCGATGCGCTTCTGGCAGCATCCAGGTTGCGCCTTCTCCTTCGAACACGAAAGGGTAGGACAAGTGCCAAGGCTCGGCCAGCGCCACCGAGCGATTTACAAGATTGAACTGCGCATCCAGGACGAGCCGCTCGATCCGGCCGTGGCGGGTGCGGTAGTCGTACTGTTCGACAAAGAGGTGAAGATCGGGCCCCCTCATCATCCCGAAGGGGTCGGCTAGAAACGTGAACGCCGGCTCCTCGTCCAACCAATGCACCTGCGCGTTGGCGCTGCCGCTCACGATCAGTTGCGAAGTCGGGGTCCGCACGATGCCACAGCGCCAGATGTCCTTACGCCGTGGCATTTGGCCGCTTTCCGAAGCGAGGGTGGTGTCGGCAAATCATGGTGATCATGGGGTCCGCGGCGGCATGGAGCGGGACAATGGCGGAGACATCCGCCACATTCAACGTCGGTCCGCAGATCGAGCCATCGCTGAATACCATTGACAGTATAGTGTCACGGATCAGTCTTAGGTACCGACTTTCCTGACCTTTGGGATCGATGGTGCCAATGCCGCTCCTCCTTGCACTTGCGCTGGCTGCGCTACCCGTCGGCGCTGGCGGTGGCTCGGCCGAAACCTTGCGGCGGTTGCCCGCGCCGGAAGCCAAGCAGGGCGTGGCTGTGGGGCCTCGCGATGTCTATGCGATCGCCAACTACCGGATCGCGCGGTACGACAAGCGCTCGGGCGAGAAACGCGCCGCTTGGGAGGGGGATCCACAGCGCTATCCGCACATCAACAGCTGTATCGTGGAGGCGCGTGAGCTGGTTTGCGCGGCGTCCAACTTTCCCCAGGTGCCGCAGGCTAGTTCGGTAGAGATTTTCGATGCCGCCACGCTGGCGCACAAGCGCTCGGTGTCTCTGGGGATGGGAAGCGGCTCGCTGACTTTTATCGATTGGCATCAGGGCGCATGGTGGGCGATGTTCGCCAACTACGATGGTCGCGGAGGAGAGCCGGGACGCGATCATCGTTACACGCAGCTGGTCCGCTTCGATGCCGAGTGGCGGCGGACGCAAAGTTGGGCGCTGCCGCGTTCCATCTTGGACAGGATCGCGCCGATGAGCATTTCCGGCGGCGGCTGGGGCCCGGACGGGCGGCTGTACCTTAGCGGACATGACTTGCCTGAGCTTTACGCGGTCGGCCTGCCCAACGGCGGCGCGACGCTGGATCATCTGGCCACGTATGCGATGGCGGCGGAGGGGCAGGCGATCGATTGGGACGAAACCAGCACGGGCCACTTCTGGGGCATCAGCCGCAAGGGTGGCGAGATGATCGAGATGAAGCTGGCTCTCGCCAAGGCGCCAAACCGCCCGGACTGATGACATAGCCGTTGCCTTGCACGATAGGGCGGCAATGGCACGACGCGTTGTTACCGGGTGGAAATTGGACCTTGCCGATCGCGCTCGCCTGCTCGATCTCATTCCGCCACTGTTCCCCGACATCGTCGCCGATCATGTGACGTTGCGTTCGGGCACGGATGGAGACACGCCGCTACCCTGCGAGACGACCGGCGAAATCGTCGGCGTCGTCGACGATGGCTTGGGGATTCAGGCCCTGGTGGTGCGCATCGGTGGCGCCACGGCGCGCGCTGATGGCTCGATCTTTCACATCACGTGGTCGCTTGATCAGGTCAAGGGCAGGCGAGCGGTGGAGAGCAATCAGGTCCTGGCGGACAAGGCTTGGATTCCGCTGGCCCAGCCTACCGCGATCCGGCTGATCCCCGCCCGGTTCTGAGCGTTGCGGCAGGGTCAGGCCAAGGGCGCGGGTTGCTCGATCTGGCTGTCCGTCTCGTCAGCCAACGACCGCCGCCGATTGTAGAGCAGGATCGCCCCAACCGCGACCACCACGAGCGCTATCGCCAGGATCGGGGCCAGCGAGTGAAGCCGGCCAAAGGCGCGCTCGATGGCGTTGCCGAAGCAATAGCCCAGCGTCACGAAGACAAAGCCCCACACCACGGCGGCGACGGCATTGATTGCCAGGAACTTCATGCCGGAAAGGCGGGTGGTGCCGATGGCGATTGGGCTCACCGTGCGCAGGCCGTAGAGAAAGCGAAACGCGAAAACGAATAGCGTCGGGTGCTTATTGAATGCGGCCATGGCCTTGGTGAACGTGGGCCGTTGCTGCATCCGACGCACGAAGGGTCTCTCGCGAAAGCTCCGGCCGAGCAGGAAGAATAGCTGATCGGCCACGAACGATCCGGCAGCCGCAACCATGGCGGCGGGGAAGAAGGGCAGAAGGCCGCGGTGGACCATAATGCCGCCCAATACCGCCACCGTCTCACCCTCGACACCGGCGCCCACGAACAGGCCGAGGAGCCCGTATGTCTGGATGATGTGATCGAGTGAAATGGTCCGGCCCTTTCGCGTGGATCCCCCTAGATCAGGCTAAACCCCACGGCGCGGCGGCTGTTCCGGTCCGCTATTCACCCCGCTGCGGCGAAGCCCCGGCGGTGACGATCCAACCCTCCTGGACCGCCACGGGCCAAGCTGTCAGCGACTGGCCGACGCAAGGGCCGCCCACGCACTTCCCATCCGCAGGACGGAACAAGGCACCGTGCCAGCTGCACTGGATGTGAGTGCCATCGGGCGTCATGTACTCGTCCAGCGTCTGTGCCAGCGGTAGGCCGGCATGCGGGCAGCGATCGACATAACCTGCAACCTCTTCCGCGCCGAGGCGCACGACGAAGCCGTGGAAGCGGCCACTGCGCATCTGCAGGACGAAATTGCGGGCCGCGCCGGGGACGATCATGTCCGCCGGGCAGAGCCGCACACCGGCTGGTGTCGCGAATACCCGCGTCCCGTCAGTCATGCCGCATCCGCGTCTGGCTGGCGATCAGGGTGGGCCGCTTTGACGGCATCCAGTGCCTCTGCGGCCGAACCTGCGGCAACGAGGCCGGGATAGGCCGACAAATCAACGCCAAAGCGGCGGGCGCTGTAAAGCTGCGGCACCAGGCAGCAGTCCGCCAGAGTGGGCGTATCGCCGTGGCAGTACCGGCCGCCGTGCTGTGCCGTCAGGGCCTCCAGCGGAGCGAAGCCTTCGTGAATCCAACGGGCGATCCAGCTCTTCACTTGTTCGTCGCTGGCATGAAAATCGCTGCGCAGGGCCTGCAGCACCCGCAGGTTGTTGAGCGGGTGGATATCGCACATGATCAACGCCGCCATCGCCCGGACCATTGCGGCGTCATCCGGGTCCTCGGGCACCAGCCGGGGTGCGGGCCAGCGGGCATCGATCCACTCGATGATGGCGGGGCTTTCGAGGTAGACCTTGTCGCCATCCGCCAGGGCCGGAACCAGCCCATGCGGAGCCAGCGCAAGATAGCCTTGCGAGCGCTGAGCTCCGACCCGCAAGTCATGCGTCACTTGCGTGTAGCGAAGGCCCTTGAGGTTCAGGGCGATGCGGACCCGATAGGCTGCGGATGACCGCCAGTAGCCATGCAGGACAAGCTCGCTCATCGTGCGGGCAGCACCTGCGCGCGGCATTCGCCCAGGCCGATAGAAACCGCCCCCGGCGCGGTGGCGCGCGCTTGCAGAATGATCTCGTCGCCGTCCTCCACGAAGGAGCGGGTCTCGCCATTGGGCAGGGTAATCGGTTCCTTGCCGCCCGTGGTCAGCTCCAGCAAGCTGCCGAAACCCTCGCGCGTCGGCGCGGAAATTGTGCCGGTTCCCAGCAAATCGCCCGCCGTCAGGTTGCAGCCGTTCGAGGCGTGGTGGGTGACGATCTGGTTCACCGTCCAGTACATGTTGGTGGCAGGTCCGGTGCTGAGGCGGAAGGGAGCTTCGCCCGCGTCTCGCATACGTTGCGTCAACAAATGCGCTTCCAAAGTTATCGAAAGCGCGCCGTGCGCCTGATCGTCCTCACTGCTCAGATAGGGCAGGGGAGCGGGATCGCCTTCCGGCCTCGGTGGCTGCGCGGTGCGGAAGGGGGCCATGGCGTGGCTAGTGATCACCCAGGGGGAAATCGTGGACTGGAAGTTCTTCGCCAGAAACGGACCCAGGGGTTGGTACTCCCAAGCCTGAAAATCACGCGCCGACCAATCGTTGAGGAGGCAGAAACCGGCGATATGTTGCGCAGCGTCCGCGATGGCGACAGGATCGCCCAAGGCATTGCCGTTGCCGATCCACACGCCCAGCTCCAGTTCGTAGTCGAGGCGGGCGGTCGGGCCGAACAGCGGGGTGTCAGCCTCCGGCGGTTTGCGCTGGCCCACCGGGCGGCGGACAGGCACGCCCGATGGCCGGATCGACGATGCGCGGCCATGGTAGCCGATCGGCACGTACTTGTAGTTGGGCAGCAGCGGATTGTCGGGGCGGAACTGTTTGCCGACATTGTTGGCGTGATGGATGCCGACGTAGAAGTCCGTATAATCGCCGATCCGGGCGGGCAAGTGCAGGGTGCAGTTGCCGGCATGATGCAGCAAAGGCTCCACAGCGGCACGGTGCGCCTCGTCCGATAGAATGGCGCTGAGATGGTAGCGCAAGGCGCGCTGTTCCTCCTGCGAGAGGGCCAGCAGGGCGTTCAGCGTGGTCTCGTGAGCCACCGCAGCAGCGGCTGCCCCCAATGTGCCGGTCTGGGCCAGCGCGCGCAGGTCAAGGATCATGTCGCCGATGGCAACGCCGATGCGAGGCGCGCCGCCCTTAACGGAGAAAACGCCGAAGGGCAGGTTCTGGATCGGAAAGTCGTGATGCCCGTTTGCGCTGGCGACCCAACTGGATCGAGCCGGATCATGCGTTTCGTCGGTCGTCCACCAAGTCATGCGGCATCCTCTCCGGTGGGCAGTCGTGCCTTGGCGAACTCTTGCCAGCAGGCGTCGTAGTCATCTTGCAGCAGCGGCGTTTCCATGGCCCAGGGAGTGGGCGCAATCGGGTAACGGCTCTCGAACATGAAGGCCATGGTGCCCTCGATCTTGTGCGGCGCCAGCGTGGCGGACGTGGCCGCGGCATGGCTGGCGACATCGGGGCCGTGCGCCGACATGCAATTGTGTAGGCTTGCTCCGCCGGGCGCGAACCCGCCGGCCTTGGCATCGTAGGCGCCCTCGATCAGGCCCATGAATTCGCTCATCACATTGCGATGGAACCAGGGCGGACGGAAGGTATCCTCCGCCACCATCCAGCGCGGCGGAAAGATCACGAAATCGATGTTGGCGGTGCCCGGCGTGTCGCTAGGGCTGGTAAGGACGGTGAAGATCGAGGGATCGGGATGGTCGAAGCTGACCGTGTTGATCGCGTTGAAGTGCCGCAGATCATAGCGATAAGGCGCGACGTTGCCGTGCCACGCCACCACATCGAACGGGCTGTGAGCGATGGTGCTGGCCCACAGTGATCCGCCAAACTTCTGAACCAGTTGATGCGGCTCTTCGATATCCTGATACGACGCGGCCGGCGCTTCGAAGTCGCGCGGGTTGGCCAGTCCGTTCGATCCGATCGGGCCGAGGTCCGGCAGGCGGAACAGCGCGCCATGGTTTTCGCACACGTAGCCGCGCGCTTCGCCGTCCGGCAGGGAAACGCTGAAGCGAACGCCGCGCGGGATCAGCGCCACATGCAAAGGCGGCACCTCCAACACGCCCATCTCGGTGGTGATCCGTAAGCGGCCCTGCTGCGGCACGATCAGCATCTCGCCGTCGGCCGAGAAGAACGCACGCCTCTCCATCGAGCGGTTGGCCGCGTAAAGATAGATCGTGCAGCCTGTGCCCGCCGCGCTATCGCCGTTGGTGGCATAGGCGGTGAGACCGTCTATGAAATCCACAGGATCGGTGGGCAGCGTCAGAGGGTTCCAGCGCAGGCGATTGGGGGACGGGGCAGGGCTGTGGACCTTGTCCGTCGCCAGCAGGGGGTTGCCCGCGTAAGGCGCATACGGGCGATGCTCCGCGCTCGGTCGCATCCGGTAAAGCCAGCTACGGTGGTTCTCCGCCCGTGGCGCGGTGAACGCGGTCGCGGAAAGCTGCTCGGCATAGAGGCCGTAAGGCACCTGCTGGGGCGAGTTACGCCCCACCGGCAGCGCACCGGGCACCGCCTCGGTAGCGTGATGGTTGCCAAAGCCGCAGAGCATCGCCGTACTCATGCGTCGACGGAAATCACGCCGCGCCGGATCTGGTCCAGCTCGATGCTTTCGAAAAGGGCCTGGAAGTTGCCGTTGCCGAACCCCTCGTTCCCCTTGCGCTGGATGATCTCGAAAAAGATCGGTCCGAACAACGGCTCGGTGAAGATCTGCAGCAGAATGCCTTCTTCATTCTCCACGCTGCCATCGATCAGGATACGATTGCGACGCAGCCGTTCAAGATCCTCGCCATGGCCGGGCACGCGCTTGTCCACCAGTTCGTAATACGTCTCGATGGTATCCTGCAGCCGCACGCCCCGCGCGCGCAGCCTTTCCACCGTGGCGTAGATGTCGCTGGTCGTCAGGGCGAGGTGTTGAATGCCCTCACCGTTGTACTCGCGGATGAATTCCTCGATCTGGCTCTTGTCGTCCTGGCTCTCGTTCAGCGGGATGCGGATGGCGCGATCGGGGGCGATCATCGCCTGGCTGAACAGGCCGGTCGCCTGGCCCTTGATGTCGAAGTACTTCTGCTCCTCGAAATTGAAGAGCGTGCGGTAGAATTCGCTCCATACCCGCATCTGGCCGCGCCGCACGTTGTGGGTCAGGTGGTCGAGCAGATCGAGGCCGACGCTGTTTTCGGCTTCCGCTTCGCGCCATCCCGGGAACTCGGCCCAATCGGCATAGAGGTCGACACCGTCCTGGATGAAATAGAGGTACGAGCCGCCTATCCCTTGGATCACGGTATCATCCTCGTCGGTGCGCCGCGCGCCGTGGTCCAGCGCCCAGGCCATCGCCGCCGCGGGATCTTCCACGCGAAACGCCATCGCGCTGGCCGAGGGGCCATGCTCGCCCCGGAACGCAGCCACGCGCCCGGCATCGTCACGGTTCAGCATCAGGTTGATGCGGCCCTGCTTGTAGCGCGTGATGTTTTTGTGCGGGTGACGATGCGTGGGCACGAAGCCCAACTGCTGGAAGTGAGCGGCCATCGCCTGCGGATCAGGCGAGGTGAACTCGACGAACTCGAAGCCGTTAAGGCCCAGCGGATTGGTCTGGTCGGACATGGGCGGTTCCTCTCGATATTCTAGATAAGGCGTGGCTGGCGCGATGAAAGCGAGCGGCGCATCTCAGGCCC
>NZ_CAXYKL010000080.1:0-5401 GCF_964277725.1 uncultured Novosphingobium sp.
TGGTGGACGTCCGCGCCGGGGCGCAATTGCTGCAGCGGGCTGGCTTTGCCGATCCGGTCGCGGATTCGCGCCATCTGGACGTGGGGTTCCGGTCTCTCAAGCGCGCGATCGATGACTTGCGCGCGCAGGGCGTGTCGAACGTCCTTTCCGACCCCGGCCCGCCCTTGGGCAAAGCCGCCTATGCGCGAGCGGCGGCAGCCTTTCGCACTGCCGGAAGCGACGGCCGAACCGTCGAACGGTTCGAAATCCTCACGTTGTCAGGCTGGCGGCGGTAAACCCGCCAGCCTTTCCAAGTCTCAAGCCAGCGCAGCTTGTGCCGCCGCGAGCCGCGCGATTGGCACGCGATACGGAGAAGCGCTGACGTAATCGAGGCCGACCTTTTCGCAGAACGCGATCGAGGCCGGATCGCCACCATGCTCACCGCAGATGCCCAGCTTAAGGTCTGCGCGAGTCGCCCGGCCACGCTCGGCGCCCAGTTGGACCAATTGGCCTACGCCTTCGATATCCAGGCTGACGAACGGATCGCGCGCGTAGATGCCCTTCTCCACATAGGGCGAGAGGAACCGCGCCGCATCGTCGCGCGAGACGCCTAGCGTCGTCTGCGTCAGGTCATTGGTGCCGAATGAGAAGAACCTAGCCTCCTCCGCGATCTCGCCCGCCATCAGCGCGGCGCGTGGCAGCTCGATCATCGTGCCGACCATATAGTCGACCGACTTGCCCTTCTCGGCGAAGACCTTCGCGGCGGTATCGTCGACCAGCTTTCTGAGGATCGCCACTTCGCGCTTGGTGGCGACCAGCGGAATCATCACTTCGGGCACCGGCGCCTCACCCACCTTGTCAATCACGTCGCAAGCCGCCTCGAAGATCGCGCGCGCCTGCATCTCGTAAATTTCCGGGAAGGTGATCCCCAGGCGACAGCCGCGATGGCCAAGCATCGGATTGGCCTCATGCAACTCATCCGCGCGGCGCTTGAGCGTGTCGACGCCGATGCCGATCGTCTCGGACAGTTCGGCAAACTCGGCATCGCCTTGCGGCAGGAACTCATGCAGCGGCGGGTCGAGCAGGCGGATCGTCACCGGCAGGCCGGCCATGACCATGAATATCTGCGCGAAATCGTCACGCTGTTCCGGCAGGAGCTTGTCCAGAGCGGCGCGGCGGCCCGCCTCGTCCTCGGCCAGGATCATCTGGCGTACCGCCGAGATGCGGGAAGCATCGAAGAACATGTGCTCGGTGCGGCACAAGCCGATACCTTCCGCGCCGAACTGCCGCGCCATCTTACAATCGGCCGGGGTCTCGGCGTTGGTGCGCACCTTCATGCGGCGGTGCTTGTCGGCCCAGGTCATCAGCTCGGCAAAGTCACCGGCGAGTTCGGGCTCCACGGTCGGTACTTCCCCGGCCATGATGTCTCCGGTCGAGCCATCCAGCGTGATGACATCGCCTTCCTTCAGGCTGCGACTGCCGATCTTCAGCGTCCGGCCCTTCATGTCGATCGACACCGCCGACGCACCCGAGACACAGCAGCGGCCCATCCCACGCGCCACGACGGCGGCGTGGCTGGTCATGCCGCCACGCGCGGTGAGGATGCCCTTGGCGGCATGCATGCCGTGAATGTCCTCAGGGGACGTTTCGACGCGGACGAGGATCACGCTTTCGCCCAGTTCGGCGCGCTTTTCGGCGGTATCGGCATCCAGCACGATCGTGCCTGACGCAGCGCCTGGCGAGGCGGGCAGGCCCTTGGCCAGCACATCGCGCGTCGCCTTGGGGTCCAGCGTGGGGTGAAGCAACTGGTCTAGCGCCATCGGATCGACGCGCAAAATCGCGGTCCGCTCGTCGATCAGACCCTCTGCCACCATGTCTACCGCCATCTTGAGCGCAGCTTTGGCGGTGCGCTTGCCTGAGCGGGTCTGCAGCATCCACAGTTTGCCGCGCTCCACGGTGAACTCGATGTCCTGCATGTCCTTGTAGTGCTTTTCCAGCAGCTCGAACACGTCGGCCAGTTCGCCGTAGGCGTCGGGCATTGCCTCTTCCATGGAGAGCGGCTTGGCCCCGGCCCGCTCGCGCGCGGCTTTGGTCAGGTACTGAGGCGTGCGGATGCCGGCGACGACATCCTCGCCCTGCGCGTTGACCAACCACTCGCCGTAGTAGGCCTTCTTGCCGGTCGCGGGATCACGAGTGAACGCAACGCCGGTTGCCGAGGTATCGCCCATGTTGCCGAACACCATGGCCTGCACGTTGACGGCCGTACCCCAGTCACCCGGGATGTCGTTGAGGCGGCGATAGACCTTGGCGCGATCTGAATCCCAGCTGTCGAACACTGCCTGGATCGCGCCCCACAGCTGCTCCTGCACGTCTTGCGGGAACGGTCTGCCCAGCTCCTTGTCGACGATGGCCTTGTATTCGGCCACGATCTTCTGCCAGTCGCCGGCGGTCAATTCCGTATCGTTGAGATAGCCGTTATCTTCCTTGGCGATCTCCAGCGCTTCCTCGAACAGATGGTGCTCCACGCCCAGCACGACGTCGGAGTACATCTGGATGAAACGGCGATAGCTGTCCCACGCAAAGCGCTCATCGCCCGATGCGGTGACGAGACCCTCCACCGTCTGGTCGTTGAGGCCCAGGTTCAGCACCGTGTCCATCATGCCCGGCATGGAGACGCGCGCGCCTGACCGGACGGAAACCAGCAGCGGATCGGCGGCATCGCCGAAATTCTTGCCGACGGTCTTTTCGATATGAGTCAACGCCTCGGCCACGTCGGCGCGTAGCTGATCGGAGAAGTTGGCCCCTTCCGCCAGGTACTTCACGCATTCTTCCGTGGTGATGGTGAAGCCCGGCGGCACTGGCAGGCCGATGCCGGCCATCTCGGCCAGGTTGGCGCCCTTGCCGCCCGTGATCACCTTGTCCCGCGTGCGCGGATCGTCATGCTTCACGCCGCCGCCGAAAGTATAGACCTGCTTGACCATAGTATCGGTGCCCATCGGTTTTTCTTCTTCCCACGTGCGAGGATTGTCACCCCGCGACAAGCCCTAAATTCGTTCACAAAGAAGGCGTGGCGGGGCCGGAAAATCAGCGCGGCCCGTCAGCCCTCGATGCGTGAAAAATCCGCAACGTTGTGCACTGCAGCACGGAATTGATCAAGCAGTCCCAGGCGGGCCTGTCTCTTTGCGGGATCGGCATCGTTGACCGTCACGTCATCGAAGAAGGCGTCGATCGGAGCGCGCAGCGAGGCCAGCGCGGCCATGGCCCCGGCAAAGTCCTCCGCACCGACCGCCTGCTCGGCCTTGGGCGCGGCCGTGGCGAGTGCGTCCATCAAGGACTGCTCGGCGGGTTCGGGCGTGTAGGACAAGGCCTGCCGCTCGGCCATCTTGGCGGCGATGACGGGGGCGAGATCGGGATCGTCGACCATGGCCAGCGGGTCTTCCTCGCCGCTTTGCGAAATCTCGCCCTGGACGCCGTGCCAGTCTTCCTTCTTGAGGATGTTGGCAGCGCGCTTGTAGCCCGCGAGGAGGTTCTTGCCATCCTCGGTGCCGATGAACGCCTGCAAGGCACGGACGCGGGCGAGCAGCCGGACGAGATCGTCCTCCCCGCCCAGCGCGAACACGGCGTCGATCAGGTCGTGGCGCACACCGGCTTCGCGTTGCTGGACTTTGAGGCGATCGGCGAAGAATGTCGGAAGATCGAAGAGTCCGACAGTAAAGGTCACCTTCCAAAAACCACCGGGCCCAGTAGCAACCTCACGTTCGTCAGGCCGGTCCCCAGCAAAGCTAGCTTCCCACGAGAAGTTCTCGATTTTCTGCCGCCAGGCTGTGTACACATCCGACGGGAAGGAGCTTTTCTGTTCGTCCCACAAAAGGGATGCCGCTTTACCTATGATTCGCCCGAGCGGTGCGCGGCAATTCGTGAGAATAAGTGCAATTATCCCCAGGGCACTGCGCCGCAGCGCAAAGGGATCTTTGGATCCTGTCGGCGGCTCACCCGCGACAAAGAAGCCAACAAGAGTATCTAGCTTGTCGGCCAACGACACCGCGACTGTCACCGGCGCAGTTGGGACACCATCGCCCTGCCCGACCGGCTTGTAGTGGTCGCGGATAGCGTCGGCGACGGCGTCCGGAAGGCCCTCGGCGCGGGCGTAATAGCCGCCCATGAGGCCCTGGAGTTCGGGGAACTCACCAACCATCTCGGTGACAAGATCGGCCTTGCACAGTTCCGCCGCCTGGCGAGCCAGGGCAGGATCGCAGTTCGGGACGATGCCCTCGCTCGCCAGCCACTCGGCCAGCTTGGCGACGCGCTCGACCTTGTCGGCGACGGTGCCCAGCTTTTCGTGGAAGGTGATACGCTCCAGCTTTTTCGCCTGATCGGCCAGCGTGGTCTTGCGGTCGGTGTCCCAGAAGAACCGGGCATCCGAAAGCCGCGCGGCGAGGACCTTGCGGTTGCCCGCGACGATCGCCTCGCCACCGTCTGACGCCTCGATGTTGGCGGTGCAGACGAAGGCGTTGGCGAGCTTGCCGTCGGCCTCGCACACGAAATACTTCTGGTTCACCCGCGCGGTCAGCTGGATCACTTCGGGCGGGACTTCCAGGAACGCCTCTCCGAAACGACCGAGCAGCGGCACCGGCCATTCGGTGAGGCCCGCGTTCTCCACCACCAGCCCCTCGTCCTCGACCAGCGTGAGACCCGCGGCTTCGGCCGCGGCGCGCGCGCCATCGCGCACGATCGCCTGGCGCTCCTCATGGTCGACGATGACGTGGCAGGCGCGCAGCTTGTCCGCATAGTCATGCGCGCCGCCGATGGTGATCTCGCCCGCGTGGTGGAAGCGATGGCCAAGCGTCGCGTAGCCGCTCTGCACGCCGCCCGCCTCGCAAGCCACCAGGTCTTCGCCGAAGATGGCGACGATGCCGGAAAGCGGGCGCACCCAGCGCGGGCTTTCGGTGCTGATCGAGGCCGTGCCCCACCGCATCGACTTGGGCCAGGGGAACGCGCGGACGATCGCGGGGATCGCCTCTGCCAGCACGTCCGCCACGGCACGACCAGGCTTTTCGATGACCGCGAAGTAAGTCTGCTTGCCTTTAAGATCGCGGACTTCGAGCTGAGCCTGCGTCAGCCCGACCTTGCGCAGGAAGCCGTCCATCGCCTGTGCGGGCGCGCCCAGCGCAGGACCCTTGGTTTCCTCCTGCACCGGCTGCGTCGCTTGTGGCAGATCACGGGCGATCAGCGCCAGGCGACGCGGCGTGGACCAGACGGTGATCGCGCCGGCTTGGACACCGGCAGCGGCAAGTTCCTTGCGGAACAGCTTTTCCAGATCGGCGCGCGCGCCGGCCTGCATGCGGGCGGGGATTTCCTCGGAACGCAGTTCGAGCAGGAAGTCGGTCATGATGTTCAGGCCGCTCGCTTGACGGTTTCACGC
>NZ_CAXYKL010000081.1:0-13756 GCF_964277725.1 uncultured Novosphingobium sp.
CAGCGCGGTCAATCTCTCGGAATAGGTCAAGTCCCATGCGTATCGTCTCCGGCATCCAGCCCACCGGCAATCTGCACCTCGGCAATTACCTGGGCGCGATCCGCAATTGGGTGCGGATGCAGGACGAAGCGGAAGCGGCCGGCGGGCAATGCCTCTATTTCCTGGCAGACCTTCACGCCCTTTCCTTGCCGCTTGTTTCAGCCGAGCTGACCTCGAACACGCGCGAGATGGTGGCGGCGCTGGTTGCTTGCGGAATCGATCCCGAGCGTTCGATCTTGTTCAATCAGGCGCAAGTGCCACACCATGCCGAGATGCAGTGGCTGCTTAACGGCACCGCCCGGATGGGCTGGCTGAACCGCATGACGCAATGGAAGGACAAGGCAGGCAAGAACCGGGAAGGTTCCAGCGTGGCCTTGTTCACCTACCCCGTACTGCAGGCCGCCGATGTCCTGCTGTATCAGGCGACGCACGTACCCGTGGGTGAGGATCAGAAGCAGCATCTGGAACTAGCGCGCGATATCGCCCAGAAGTTCAACAACGACTTCGCAAGCGAGGCGGAGCCGATCTTCACTCTGCCCGCGCCATTCATTCCGCCCGAAGCCGCTCGGATCATGTCCTTGCGCGATGGAACGGCGAAGATGAGCAAGTCAGACCCGTCAGACATGGCCCGCATCAACCTGAAGGACGATGCCGACACGATCATGCAGAAGGTGAAGAAGGCCAAGACCGATCCCGAGCCGCTGCCATCGGAAAAAGCCGGACTGGAAGGCCGAGCCGAGGCGAAGAACCTCGTCAGCATCTATTCCGCGATGACGGGTGAGTCCGTGGATGCGGTGCTGGCCCAGCATGGCGGCGAAGGCTTCGGCAAGTTCAAGCCGGCCTTGGGCGAGGCATTGATCGCCCATCTTGCGCCGATCAACGCCCGGTTCGTGGAATTGCGGCAGGATACCGCCGCGCTCGATGCGATCTTGCGCAAGGGCTCTGAAAAGGCCCGCGAACTGGCCGTGCCCACGCTGAACGCCGCATATCGGGCGCTCGGGCTGGTGCGCGGATAAGATACGGGGCTGCAGGTGATTTCCAAACACCTGACGCGCGATCACTAGTACATGATGATTGGGGAACGGCGCGGCTTCTGCGCCGTTCATCCTATAGAGCGGTCAACCGCGCGCCGTTTTCGGCCATTCCGGTGGACAACGATGCGACGAGCGGAAGGCCAAACTTCCAATCGTCGCTCACGCGGGTCTATTCAACCGGTATTCAGCCGTTCGGATGCAAGGCTGATCGGTTCGCCGAGCGTGACGCGCCGGGAGGGAGCAAGTCGCACTCTGGCTCATGGAGAACAAGAGCATGACCATGAATGGCAACAGCCACTTGAGCCGGTTTAGACTGGCCGCAGCGGCGGTACTGCTGATGGCGCTGGCAGCCTGTACCAATACCTTTCGCGCTGACGTTTCGCGTTTCCAATCCCAGCTTCCCGCTCCGGCGGGCCAGACGTTCGCCGTGGTGGCGGATGATCCGGCTATGGCCGGTGGGATCGAGTTCAATCAATATGCCAGCCAGGTGACGGCGCGCATGGCGCAGCTGGGCTATACCCCTTCGCGCCCCGAGAATGCGCAGTTGCTGGTCCGCTTCGATTACGGCGTCGACAAGGGCCGTGAGCGGGTTCGCTCCACCGGGTTTGGTGGCGGTGGTTTCGGCGGTCCCTGGGGTCCGTGGTATGGCTACGGCGGCTTCGGGCGCGGTTACTGGGGCGGCGGTCGCTTCGGCGGCTGGGGTGGCCCATGGCGCTACGGCTGGTACGACCCGTTCTTTGACAATGGCGTAGAAAGCTACACGATCTACACCAGTGGTATTTCGCTGAAGATCGATCGCCGGGCCGACAATGTCCGCCTGTTCGAAGGCAAGGCCGAAGCCGTTTCCGCCTCCAACCGCCTGCCCTACCTCGTACCAAATCTGATCGAAGCCATGTTCACCAATTTTCCCGGGAACTCGGGAGAGACCATGCGCATTACGGTGGCGCCAGAGAAGACGAAGAACTGACTGGCTCCCCCGCAAAGGGAGACACCGAGGGGCGGGTCCGTTGCAGAAACGGGCCCGTCCTTTTTTATGTGCGCGGCCGTCATCTCGGACAGCATCGAACGCCCGGTATGATGATTCGCTGACTTCCTGCTGAGCTAAGCTTGAAGCCGTGGCCCGGCGATCTGCCGGCTAATTACCGAGCGAGACCACACCACCGGTGGAGCCAAAGCCGCCCTCGCCCCGCGCCGTGTGATCCAATTCATCCACTTTCAGCCAGCTGGCCCTGACCACTGGCGCCAGAACCAACTGCGCGATCCGGTCGCCCCGGCGGATCGAGAACGCGTCCTGCCCGTGATTGATCAGGATGACCTTCAATTCGCCGCGATAATCCGAATCGATCGTGCCGGGCGTATTGGGAACGGTGATGCCGTGCTTCAGTGCCAGACCGGAGCGTGGACGGACTTGGATTTCGTAGCCCAGCGGGATCGCGAATGCCAGGCCGGTGGCCACCGCATGACGCCCCCCCACGGCGAGCGTCAGATCTTCGGCGGCAAGCACATCCATGCCCGCGGCGCCGTCCGTGGCATAGGCCGGCAGTTCAAGCCCCTCGAAATGCGGCAGCCGCTTCACCGGGACGGGTACGTTATCGGGCGAGTGCATCGGCAATCCTCTCGACAATGGCGCGGGCCACGTCGTCTTTTGGCATTTCGGGCAAACTGGAGACATCGTTTTCGCGCACGATGTGGACAGCATTGGCATCGCCGCCCATCACATCGCCCGAGACGTCGTTGGCGATGATCCAGTCCACCTGCTTGCGCGCGCGCTTTTGCTGGGCGTGCGGGATGACATCGTTGGTTTCCGCCGCAAAGCCGATCAGCAACGCCGGTCGCCGGGGGCTGGCCGCCAACCCCGCCAGGATATCCGGGTTCTCGGTCAAAGGCAGCGGTTCAGGGGCCAGCCCCTGTTTCTTGATCTTGCGGCCTGCCACGGTCTCGGGCCGCCAATCCGCCACGGCGGCGACCATCACCGCGACATCGGCGGGCAACGCCTGTTCCACCGCCTGCGCCATCTCGCGCGCGGTTTCCACATCCACGCGCTCCACCCCCGGAGGCGTGGGCAAGTGGACCGGCCCCGCCACCAGCGTCACGCGAGCACCGGCCTGCGCCGCCGCCGCCGCGATCGCGAAGCCCTGTTTCCCGGAAGAACGATTGGCGATGTAGCGCACCGGGTCGATCGGCTCATGCGTGGGCCCGGCGGTCACCAGCACATGCCGGCCGCGCAACGGGCGGTGGATGGCGTCCGCGAAGTCCGGCTGATCGGCCAGCGGATCGCCGCCCAGAGCCTGCCGGATGTGCTGCCAGATCACCGGCGGCTCAGGCAGACGGCCAGGGCCGAATTCACCACAAGCCATCGGACCTTCATCAGGCTCCAGCACCGTCATGCCTGACGCGCGCAGCATCGCGACATTGCGTTGCGTTGCCGGGTGCTGCCACATGCGCACGTTCATCGCCGGCACGGCCAGCACCGGCTTGTCGGTGGCCAGAAGCAGCGTCGTCGCCAGGTCATCCGCCATCCCGGCCGCCATCTTGGCCATGAGGTCCGCCGTCGCCGGGCAGACTACGACCAGATCGGCTTGGCGCGAAAGCTGGATGTGACCCATTTCCGTCTCGTTCTTGAGATCCCACAGCGTGGTATAGACCTCGTTCTCGGATAGCGCGGCCACCGTCATCGGGGTGACGAAATGGCTGCCTCCCTCCGTCAGCACGCAAGTGACCGTGCCACCTTCCTTGCGGATCAGGCGGATCAATTCGCATGACTTGTAGGCAGCGATCCCGCCGCCGATCACCAGCAGGATGCGCTTAGGCGCGGTGGGTTTGGACATCGCCCGGCTTGTGCAACACACGGGGTGCGGGCGCAATGGCGTTGGTGGCGCGGCGCTTCAGGCCGCCCTGGCGGACCGCAGCAGCGACTCGATCGCCCGAGGCGCAAAGGCCAGGCCGGCGGTCAGCATAGGCGCCACCATCGCGCCCCAGTAGAAATTGTCCCACCTGCCGATGATCATGAACAGCAGGCCGTAGCCTATCGAGATGATAAACCCGAACACCCCGGCCGGCGTCCGCCATCCGGCCCACCCCAGCGTCGTCAGCACGACCAGCGGCCCGGCCAACCAGTGCGGCAGCAGGCGCAGGTTGCTCGATTCAGCGACATTGCCCAGCCATCCGGACAAGCCGCGAAAGGCCCACCAGCTGGGACCATGCGGATCGCTGGGCAACACTTGGGGTGCCACCAGACTGAGGTGAAACGCCAGGAATGCCAGGAAGGCGGCCACCAGCACTCCCCACGCCGCCGCCTCGCGCCACTGCCGCCGCCACAGCGCTGTCGCCCCCATCAGCAGGACGAACGGCAGCGAGAATTCGCGAATGAACAGTGCCAGCGCCGCTACGAAAAAGGCCGCTCGCCAGCGCCCGGGCTGCCCGTTGGTCGGCCCACGGTGCAGGCCGAACGACAGCATCAGCAACATCCCCGCCCACAGCTCGTGCAGCGAATAGTAATGCCGGTTCAGCATCAGCGAGGCACCGACGAACGCCATCGCCGTCGCCACGCGCTGCAGCCGGCCCACGCCCGGCTCCTCGCCAAAGCGCCGCCACCACGCCCAGATTGCCGCCAGCATCAGCGCGATCGAAGCCGCGACTCCCAGATGCAGCGTGTCCAACCCCGCCTCGATATAAGCCAGGGTCGGCAAGCGGACGGACAGCCCCGGTCGTACCGGATAGTCCCGCAACCGATGCTCGGGGACGATGAAGTCGTAATAGTTCTGGCCGGAGCGCACCTTGCGGATCGCCGCTTCGTAAAGCGCGATGTCCTGATCGTATTCTTCCGCGCCGAGGACGGGCGTGCCATCCAGGCGCGTGGTGACATTGGGCTGGACGCCGCCGGGCCGCTCCAAGGGCACGACTGCAGACGCGATCAGCAACAGCAACAGCGCGAGCAGGCCCAGTCGTGCCGATAGCGGCGACCAATGCGCGAAACGATCCCAGCGCGCGGCAGATGGCGCCGCCACAGCCCGTGGCGACCCTAGCTCAGCAGTCCCGATAGTGACAGCACCCATACAGCCAGACCTCCGCCCACGGCGGCGCCAGCATATCCCAGCCAATGGTTAGTATGGCGTTTACGAGACCACAGCAGCTCGACTGGCGGCAGCGGCGCCTGTTCGGGCGCGCCACCCTTTGGTGGGTACTTTTCCTCGATCCGGCGCACCAATGCGGGCAAGCGCATCAGCGTATCGAGATCTTCGCGAAGGCGATCGGCGATGTACGCTTCAGGCCCAAGCTCGTCGCGGATCCAGTTGCGCACGAATGGCGCAGCCACGTCCCACATATTGATCGAGGGATCGAGCGAGGTGGCAAGGCCTTCGACCATCACCATCGTCTTTTGCAGCAGTAGCAAATGCGGCTGGGTCTGCATGTCGAAATCGCGCGTGATGGCGAACAGACCATCTAGCATCTGGCCAACGGAAAGCTCGCTGACAGGCTTGCCCCGCATCGGCTCACCCACGGCCCGCAGCGCGGTGGCGAATTCCTCCACCGAGTGATAGCTCGGCACGTACTGCGCCTCGAAGTGGATTTCGGCGACGCGGCGATAATTGCCCGTTGTCAGGCCATAGAGGATTTCCGCCAGCCATTGCCGCGCCTGCCGGTCGATCCGGCCCATGATACCGAAATCGATCGCCACGATCGTCCCGGCGGGATCGGTCGCGCTTGGCTGCACGAACAGGTTGCCCTGATGCATGTCGGCATGAAAATAGCCTGCGTTTATCGCCTGAGTTAGAAAGGCCAGCACCAGCCTGCGGGCCAGCACGGGCCGATCGATGCCCGCTTCGCTCAACGCTTGGTGATTGCTGACCTTGATGCCGTCGATCCATTCGACCGTCATCACTTTGCCGTTGGTGCGATCCCAATCGATATCGGGAACGCGGTAACCCTCGTATCCCTTCATCGCTTCGGCGAGTTCGGACGCGGAGGCCGCCTCACGCCGCAAGTCCAGTTCACGCAAGGTCCACCGCTTGAGGTTGGCGATGACCGCGCGCGGGCGCAAGCGAGACGCTTCGCCGCCAAGCGCTTCCAAATGCGCGGCAGCCCACTCGTACGTTTCGATATCGCGCGCGAATCGCTCCCGCACGCCGGGACGAAGCACTTTCACCGCGACGGTGCGACCCTCGGCAGTGACGGCGCGATAGACTTGCGCGATCGAGGCCGATCCGATGGGTTCCGGATCAAGGCTGGCGAACAAACGCTCCACCGGCGCGCCGAACGTGTTCTCGATTTCCTGGCGGACGAGATCGAACGGCAGCGGCGGCAACTGATCCTGCAAGGTCAGCAGGTTGCGCACCGCTTCCTCGCCCACAAGATCGGGCCGAGTCGCCAGCGTCTGCCCCAGCTTGATCGCGGCGGGGCCGATTTCCTGAAAGGCGCGGGCATAGTCCGGCACTTTGGGCTGACTGGTGCCGAACCTGGCCACACGGCACAGACGGCGCACCGGCGGGGGCGTGTTGCGCCCTTCCTCAATGATGCGCAACGCTCCGTGCCGCGCCAGCACGCGGCCCCACTTCAGCAGCCGGGCGAGGTGAATGACGGAGCTGGTCAACGGCCAGCCCGCAACATCAGCGAGCCCGCTGCTGGATCTAGCCTAAGGGTGCCCTCTCCCGCCCCCCGCAGCCAGTGCGGAGGGAGAACATCGACAAGCTTACTTCGCTTGGCAGGCGTCAAGCTTTCCACCCGCTGTGGATCGCAACAAGCCCGCCCATTATCGGCTCGACCTTGGTATGTACGAAGCCGGCGTCACGGATCATGCCCTGGAATTGTGGCATGGGTGGAAACTTGCGGATCGATTCCACCAGATAGCGATAGGAATCGGCATCCCCCGCGATCATCTGGCCCAGGCGGGGCACCATGTGGTGCGAGTAGGCGTCGTAAGCTTCCTTGAAGCCCGGCCATTCCACGGTTGAAAATTCCAGGCAGAAGAATCGCCCGCCAAAGCGCAGCACACGATGCGCCTCGGCCAGCGCCTTGTCGATGTGGGTCACGTTCCGGATGCCGAACGCGATCGTGTAGGCATCGAAGAAGCGATTTCCGAACGACAGCTCCTCGGCGTTCTCGCGCGACCAGACCAGGCCATCGATGCCCCGTTCCATCGCGCGCTCCACGCCCACGTCCAGCATGTCCTGGTTGATATCGCTGACGGTCACCCGCGCGCCCTTGGCGGCCATGCGGAATGCGATGTCCCCGGTGCCGCCCGCCATGTCGAGAATCTGCTCACCCTCGCGCGGTTTCACCCGACGAACGAAGCGATCCTTCCATAGGCGGTGCATGCCACCCGACATGGCATCGTTCATCACGTCGTACTTGCGTGCGACGTTGGAGAATACGGAACCCACGCGCTCGGTTTTCTCGGCGGGGCTGACCTCTTCGTAGCCGAAGGACACGGTTTCGCTCATGTGAGGGGCTTTAGGCGGTTTCACGGCGAGCGCAAAGGGTTGCGTCTATGTGTTGCGCTCCGCGTTCCCTATATACCCGCCACGATGCCCGAACTCCCCGAAGTTGAAACCACCGTGCGCGGCCTTTTGCGCTATCTTGAGGGCGAACGGATCGCCCGGCTCACGCTAAACCGGCAGGACTTGCGCCGCCCCTTCCCCGAAGGGCTGGTGCAGGCGATGACCGGGGCCACCGTCACCACGCTCGGCCGCAGGGCCAAGTATGGCCTGATCCACACCGATCGCGGCTCCACCATGATATTTCATCTGGGCATGTCGGGCCGCTGGCGGATCGAGCCTTCGCAGATCGAGAAGCACGATCACCTCGTCCTGGAAACCGGCTCGGGTCATGTGCTGGCGCTCAACGATGCCCGCCGCTTCGGCTCGGTCGATCTGGTGGACACCGCCGCGCTGGACAGTTGGCCGCCGTTCGCCGCGATCGGTCCGGAGCCGCTGGGCGATGGCCTGACATCGCGGCACCTGCAACAGGCCTTTGCGGCCCGGATCGCACCGATCAAGCAATTGCTGCTCGATCAGCGGATCGTGGCGGGCCTTGGCAACATCTATGTATGCGAGGCGCTGCACCGCGCCGGGATCCGGCCAGACAAGGAAGCGGGCGCCGTCTCGCCCGCGGCACTCAAGCGACTGGTGCCTGCCATACAAGAAGTCCTGACCGAATCGATCGCGGCGGGCGGGTCCACCATCCGCGATTACGCGCAGCCGTCGGGCGAGCTGGGCTATTTCGCCAGCGCTTGGCAAGTCTATGGCCGGGAGGGTGATCCTTGCGCTTGCGGATCGCCGGTGCAACGGTTCGTACAGGGTGGGCGCAGCACCTTCTGGTGTGCGAAATGCCAGAAATGAGGGGCAGGCAAAACCACTCGCGGCTTGACCATATGTGGGGGTACGGGTAAGGGCCCCGCTTCCCGGCGAGTCCGCTCGCCAATCAGTTTCAACAGATCAGCGAAGGCCGCGACAGGCCAGGTACGAGGACGAACATGGCCAATACGCCGCAAGCCCGCAAGCGCATCCGCCGCAATGAGCGCCGCGCTGAAGTGAATACCAACCGCGTCAGCCGCATCCGCACCTTCATCAAGAAGGTCGAAGTCGCGATCGCCGGTGGCGACAAGACCGCCGCCGCGGAAGCGCTGAAGGCTGCACAGCCCGAACTGGCGCGTGGCGTGTCGCGTGGCGTGCTTCACAAGAACACCGCATCGCGCAAGATGTCGCGTTTGTCGAAGCGCGTCTCCGCGCTCTGACAGTTCGAGTCGGACGTCTGCCAAGACGCCGGGCCGGTACGGAAGTAGAACATAGGCCGGGGGAAACCTCCGGCCTATTTCTTTGGCGTTGTCATCATTGTGTCGCCAATTGCACTAAAGCGCAGAATTGCTGCGATTCGAAATCGTGAACGGCAAAAGTTATTGATTTCTCAGCAGAAATCTCACTATTAAGGTTTTGCGTCAGTCTGCCCGGTGTCAATCTCAAATAGTTTTTTTATTTGGGGACGCGCTCTTGCCTTGGCAGTCGAAGGCTTCCTAGAACGTCCCTAGGCCGTTGATCGAAACGTGCCGGGGTCGAAATCGAAAGCACTAACTCGTGGGCGGCAAAACCGTTTTGCCACCGGGGGCGAAGCTTTGTGTTAGACTGCCGGGATGATCACGAAGGCGGCCTGAGGGCAGCTTCATGAACAAGGAGGCGGTCGGTTGACAGGGTTCTCGGAACAGCCGGCGCAATTTGCGGGCAAGAAAGCGAAATTGGTGCGGGTGGAAATGGAAGAGGATCACGAGGCGTTGAACCTGGCGGCCGATTGGGCCGACATCAGCCAGGGTCTGCGCAAGGATCTTGGCCAGCAGGTCCACGGTCAATGGATCAAGCCGATCCAGCCAGGCAACTACTGCAAGGAGACGGGCACGCTCGATCTCTATCTGCCTACCGAATTTTCCGCGAGCTGGGTGCAGGACCGTTTCTCGGATCGGCTTTCGCTGGCCTGGAAGATCGCGCGGCCCGATGTGCGCCATGTGCGTATCCTGGTGCATCCGGGCCGCAAGCAGTTGCCCGAATTGCGCTTGGGCAGTGGCGGCAGCCCCCGTCGCCCGGCTAATGATTCGCTGGCCCAAAGCGACCCGATGGCCGCCGCGCTGGAAGGGGAGGCGTTCGCCACCCTGACTCAAGGCGCCGCCAATATCGACGCCTCGCAGACCTTCACCAGTTTCGTCACCGGCACTAGCAACGTGCTGGCCGCCAACGCCGCGCAGCGCATGGCCGCGCTGGAGACGCCGCAGTTCTCGCCGCTCTATCTCAAGGCCGCCACCGGCCAGGGCAAGACGCACCTGCTGCACGCGATCGGCCACGCCTACCTGGCCAGCCATCCCAGCGCGCGAATCTTCTACTGCTCGGCCGAGCGCTTCATGGTCGAGTTCGTCCAGGCCCTGCGCCACAATCAGATGATGGAGTTCAAGTCCCGACTGCGCGGGTTCGACCTGCTGCTGGTGGACGATATCCAGTTCATCATCGGCAAGGCGAGCGCGCAGGAGGAATTGCTTTATACGATCGATGCGCTGCTGGCCGAAGGCAAGCGCCTGGTCTTCGCCGCCGATCGTGCGCCCCAGGCGCTCGACGGGGTAGAGCCGCGCCTCCTCAGCCGCTTGTCGATGGGCTTGGTGGCCGATATCCAGTCTGCCGACATCGAACTGCGCCGCTCGATCCTGGAAAGCCGCCTAACCCGCTTTGCCTCGGTCCAGGTTCCGGCCGACGTGATCGAATTTCTGGCCCGCACCATCAACCGTAACGTGCGCGAGCTGGTGGGCGGCCTCAACAAGCTGATCGCCTATGCCCAGCTGACCGGTCAGGCGGTGTCGCTGCAACTGGCTGAAGAGCAGTTGACCGACATCCTTTCGGCCAACCGCCGCCGGATCACTATCGACGAGATCCAGCGCACGGTCTGCCAGTTCTATCGCATCGACAAGACGGAGATGAGCAGCAAGCGCCGCGCGCGCGCCGTGGTACGACCGCGGCAGGTGGCGATGTATCTCGCCAAGGTGCTCACACCGCGCTCCTACCCCGAGATCGGCCGCAAGTTCGGCGGGCGCGATCACTCCACCGTGATCCATGCCGTGCGCTTGATCGAGGAACTGCGCACGCGTGACGCGGACATGGACGGCGATGTGCGCAGCTTGCTGCGTCAGCTGGAAAGCTGAGCCGCCACATTCGCAACACAGCCAGTCCGGGGCCGGGGAGCACGCTTTCCGGCCCCGCTGCTTTTTGTGATGTACGCTACTAATTTCCTTATGAAACAACCGTTCTCTATCAATGAAGGCCCAATAGGCATCATCGCGTAGAGCGGGCCCACCAAGGGAACCGCCGGACAGGAGAGCGGTACCGGTCATGCGTTTCTACAGGGCCACACAGTTCCTGTTTCCCCGTCAATTCGAGCTTCGCCTCCTGACGATCGCGCTTCTCGCGGTCCTGCTGCCGACAGTCCTCGTTCTCGCGTTGGGCATCACGACGTTCGCATGGCCGCCCCGTACGGCAGGCATGATCCTGCTGGCGGCGCTCCTGGGCGCGGGTCTTGCCACGGCGGCGATTCATGCCTTGCTGGCCCCCCTGGCAACGGCAACGGCAATGTTGCGCGCGATCCAGATCGGCGAGTCTGTGGCGGACATCCCGGTGGGCGGAGAGGATCTGGTCGGACGTCTGCTGCGCGGAGTGAGCCAAGCGGCCAGAGACGCGGAGGAACGTTCGGATGCCATGGTCGTCGTCGCCGAACATGATCCGCTGACCAAGATCCTCAATCGCCGCGGGTTCATGCGCGCGGCCGAGCGCCTGCTGGTCGGGGAGCGCCCGGCGGTCCTTGCGCTGATCGACCTGGATCATTTCCGGGCGATCAACGACCACCTGGGCCACGATGTCGGTGATGAGCTGCTCTTCGCCTTTGCGCAGCGCGTGCGCGATACGGTGCGCGGTACCGATATCTGCGCGCGTTGGGGCGGCGAGGAGTTCGCCGTGCTGCTGCCCGGCGCGACGCTGGATCAGGCCCACGCGGCGATGGGCCGACTGCGCAGTTCGATTGCGCGACACCCCCTGCCCGGCGCCGGTCTGACGTTCTCCTGTGGTCTGGCCGACACGTGCGGCTTCGACGATCTCGACGATACGGCCCGCCGCGCCGACAAGGCGCTCTACTCCGCCAAGCACCTGGGGCGCGACCGGACCGAACTGGCGGATTGAGCAGCGCGCTTTTCCCGGCGCAGCGCTTGCGATAAGGCGCTGGGGATGACCCCCACCGTATGTTCTCCCGCCCTGCCCGCGACCTTCTGGCGCGCCATCCAACGCGGAGTGCGTGGGCGGTGCCCACGCTGCGGCGAGGCGCCGCTATTTCGCAAGTGGCTGAAATCGCAGGAGCGTTGCGCTCATTGTGGACAGGACTGGAGCCATCATCGGGCCGACGATTTTCCCGCCTACATCGCGATGCTGCTGACCGGGCACCTGCTAGCCCCGGTGATGATCGCGTTGACGCTGGATCTCGATCTTTCCCCCGCGGTCATCCTGGCGCTGTTGCTGCCGACGGCGGTGGCGATGATGCTGGCGATGTTGGGCCCGGCAAAAGGCGCGGTGATCGCGGCGCAATGGTGGCACGGTCTCCACGGCTTCACCCGGGAACGCGCAGCGCTGGCGCCCCAGGGTCCTTCGCAATGAGCCTATCGCCCGACCGCCTCGAACGCTTCGCGCGCCATATCGTGCTGCCCGAAGTGGGCGGCACCGGGCAAGTGGCGTTGGCGCAAGGCCACGTAGTGCTGATCGGCTGCGGCGGGATCGGCAGCCCCGCCCTGCAATACCTGGCCGCCGCCGGGATCGGACAGCTGACCCTGATCGATTCCGACACGATCGACCTTAGCAACCTGCAACGCCAGACCATCTTTACGCCCGCCGATGTCGGGCATGCCAAGGCGAAGGTCGCAGCCGCATGGGTCCGTCGCTTCGATCCCGCGCTGCGAGTGCGCGCCATCGTCGATCGCGTCACGCGCGAGAACGTCGCCGCTCTGCTGGCAGGCGCGGACGTGGTGCTGGATGGCTGCGACAACTTCGCGACGCGGTTGATCGTGTCGGATGCCAGCGTTGCCGCCGGCATCCCCCTCACCAGCGTGGCGATCGGCCGCTTCCAAGGCCAGATCGCCAACTTCGCCGGGCACTTGCCCGATCAGTCATGCTACCGCTGCTTCGTGGGCGACGCTTTCGATGCCGATGATTGCGACACCTGCGCTGCCGATGGCGTGCTGGGCGCGATGGCCGGGATGGCCGGCACTTTCGGCGCGATGCAGGCCATGCGCGTGCTTCTCCAAGGCCATGCCGCGCTCGGCGATCCGCAATTCGGCACGATCCACCTCCTGGATGGTCTCACCCCATCGCTTCGCCCACTAACGATTGCGAAAGACCCCGGCTGCAAGGGCTGTGGCGCGACGTGACCGACGATCTCCAGCGCTTCGTGGCAGCACAGGCGGAGACCTGCGCCGATGCCTTGGCGGAAGTCCGAGCAGGCGCGAAACGCAGCCATTGGATGTGGTTCATTTTCCCGCAGATCGCGGGCTTGGGACGCAGTACGATGGCGCAGCACTATGCCATCGCCTCGCTGGACGAAGCGCGGGCCTATCTTGCGCATCCCCTGCTGGGGGCACGTCTGCGTGAATGCGTGTCGGCGCTCAATACGTTAGAGGCCACCACGGCGGAGCGTGTCTTCGGCACAATCGACGCGATGAAGCTGCGTTCGTCCCTCACCTTGTTCGAGGCGGCAGGGGCGGACTTTGGCGGCACGATAGATCGCTGGTTCGGCGATCGCGATTCCCAGACGCTCGCCCTGCTGCAGAACACGTCGCGCTAGGACGCGGCCGAAAGCACCTCGTCCACCCAGGCCGGTACGATCTGAGTCGCCGGGCCATGGCGCGCTTCCTCGAACCAGCGGGTTCCCTTGGACGGCTCCAGATTCAACTCCAGCGTATGCGCGCCCATTTCCCGCGCGTTGCGCACGAAGCCCGCAGCGGGATAAACTGCGCCGGACGTGCCGATCGAAACGAACAAGTCCGCCTCACGCAGGGCCGCATAAATCTCGTCCATCCGATAGGGCATCTCGCCAAACCACACGACGTCCGGCCGCAGCGCCCGCTCGCCACACACCGGGCACGGCGGACGCTCGATCAGCGTGCCGGTCCAAGGCGAGCG
>NZ_CAXYKL010000082.1:0-11682 GCF_964277725.1 uncultured Novosphingobium sp.
GCCGCAGCGGGCGCTGCCACGCCGAACACGCCCGATTGCGCGACGGAGGCGGACTCGTTCCACTGCTGCTTGCCGTCCGCGGTGTTGAGCGCGACGATCTGATTATCCTGCGTCATCACGTAGACGGAGTTGAACCCGACCGTGGGCGAACCGCGTAGCGGGCCTGCGGGCTTCACGCGCCACTTCTCTGCGCCATCCGCCGCGCCCAGCGCCGCGACTTCGCCAACGCCCGTGGTGATGTAGACGTTTCCGCTATCGTAGCTGACGCCGCCGCCGAACACGGCCTTGCTGTCACCGCCGACGTCGTAGCTTTTGCTCCATACCTTGGCGCCGGTATCGGCGTTGAAGGCGGTGACGACGCCGCTGGTGTCCATCACGTAGAGGCGGCCATCGCCGATCACGGGCGAAGCGGCGAGGCGGCGCTTATTGCTGGAACCGGCGATCTGCGCGGTCCAGATGCGAGCGGGCGACGCGCCCAGCGCCAGGTGCCCGGCTGCCTTGCTGGACGGACCACCGGCCTGCGCCCACTCCGTGTTCGCTTCCGCCGGCGGCAGGATGACGGACACGCCGGATAGCTGCGGATCGACCTTCGCACCCGATTCGATGCGCGAAAGGATCGGAATCCGCTCACCCACGGTGGGTGTCTTGGGTCCACCCTTGCCCTTGAAGATGCCGCAACCGGAAAGCCCCATGGCCAGCGCGAGCAGGACCACGGGAGCGAGTTTACGTGTGTGCATGTGATTGACCTTGCCAGCCAAATTCATTCTCCCGCGCTGCCCTGTGCGGGCGCGCCATCCTCATCCGAAACGGGAACGACATCGTCCAGCGCGTCGTATCCCAGTTGCCCGGCCAGCTGGCGCACGCGTGTGCGCAGACCGTCGGGCTGAGTCTTGTCTTTCGCAATCTTGACGAAAAGAAGGCCGGCCTCCTTCGGCTTGCCCTGCTTCAGGTAGGCCATGCCCACCATCTCGCCCGCCACGCCGAACCAGGCGTTGCCCGGCTGCGCCAGGGCGGAAAGGCGATCCACCACGGTCTGCGGCGGCAGCTTGTCAAACGCGGCGCCAACTTCGCGCACGGTGGCGAGATCACGCACCGGCTGGCCCACGTTCGTGTCGCTGGCGACTTGCGAGTAGAGCTTGGCGGCCTCTTCAGTGCGGCCCTTGTCGAGCGCGATGCCCGCCTGCGCCAGGCGGGCCAGCGCGGCATGGCCGGCATCGGTCTGGGTCAAGGCTGCCAGCTTCTGCTGCGCCTTGGCGGCGTTGCCCGCATCCAGATCGTCCAGCGCCAGCACCAGTTGCTCAGACGCTGCCTCGGCCTCGGCCTTCTGGCGATGATGCCAGAGCAGGTAGGCTGCAAAGGCCAGCAGGCCGATCACGATCGCCGCGATCACCAGCTTGCCGTAGCGGCGCAGGAAGGTTTCGAACTGATCCTGACGCAGCGCATCGTCCACTTCGCGCATGAACACGCCGCTCTGCTCCGACTGACGGCGGGCGGCGGCGGCATTGGTCACCGGGGTCTGCGGGGGTACGGCCAAGTGCGGGCGCTTTCTGGGATGCCTGAAACGTTAGCGGCGCTGTTTAGCGGATGAGCGCCGCAATACAACGGTGATCGTGTTGGTCACACCCCTGTGAAGCGGCGCTGAATGGGACGCTTGGGGCACAAGGCAACCCCGCGGCACCACTCAGGGGAACTGCGCAATGCCCATCGCCTGGGCATAAACCCCGGAATAGGCAGCAATCATTGCCGCTTCATCATAATGAGCAGAGGCATAGGCGCGGTTTGCCGCCCCGACCGTGGCCCGCAACGTCGCATCGTTAGCCAGGCGCAACAGAACATCCGCCAGCGCCGCGTCGTCATGAGGCGCGCAGATCAGCGGCCGGTTCGCGTCCGCCACCATCTGCGCCACGTCGCCCACCGCCGGGGAGGCGACCGGCAGGCCAGCGGCCATGGCCTCGACCACGGAAATGGGGAACTGCTCACTATCGGACGACAGTGCGAACACGTCGAACAGGCCGACCGCCTTGGCCGGATCGGGCGCGAAGCCCGGCAGATGGACGCGATCGGCCACGCCCGAGGCCAAGGCCTGTGCCTTGATCGCATCACGCTCAGGCCCATCGCCCAGGATCACCAGCTGCCACTCTGCCGGCAGCCCGGCGAAAGCCCGCACGAGGCGCGGCAGGTTTTTCACCGCGCGCAGCCCCGCCAGCGTGCCGACCCAACGCTCACCCGGACGCTTGACGATACGTGGCAAGGCGTCGGGCTTGGACTTTTTGGCGTAGGCGGCCAGCGGGATGCCGTTGGGAATCAGGTGAACACGCCCGCGCGGTTGCTGCCATGGCCCCAACGCCACCGCCTCCAGCTTGCGCGACGGCACCACCAGCGCGGCCGCGCGCCCCAGAGCGATGCGGCGATACCAGTTGCGCGTGGCCTTCAGCTTTTCGGCCTCATCCTCGTTGAAGCCGTCCTCATGGTGGACCAGCGGCGGCAGCTTCTGGATATCGCGGAACACGGTGTGGGCCATAACCGCGTCCATCGCGCCCCAATTGTAGGTCAGCACAAGATCGAACGGGCGCATCGCCGCCGCGACCTTCTGCAGCCGGCCCGGCGTGGGCTTGCCGACCAAGCTGGGAAAATCGTCGGGATAGACCACCCTGATCCCGCGATCGACGGCCTGCGCCGCCGCCAAAGCGCCCGGCACGGCGGAGATCACGTGATGTTCGATCCCGCGCCCGAAGGCATTCATCAGCCGCGCCGCGCGCAGTTCCTTGCCGCCGCGATCGAAGCTGGAATGAAGGTGCAGGATGCGCAAGGGACCGGCGATCCTCAGGCCACGCGCGCCAGCAGCCGGTCGATCGCGGCAAACGATTCCGGCTCGCACAAAGTCGGCGCATGGCCGACATCCGCGATCGTGATCGCCTCCGCGCCGGGCAGGCGCTGCACCATTCCCGCCAGCGTGGCGGTGCCCAGCAGGTCGGACAAGGCGCCCCGCAGGATCAGCACCGGCTTACCGGCCAGCGCTTTTAGTGCCGGCCACATGTCCGCCTGCGCGGCCTCCGGATCGATCTGCACGAAGGGCTCGGCGATCTTCATGTCATAGTCGAACACGATGCGGTCGTTGCTGGACAGCGTCATCACGCGCTTGGCCGCGGCGATCCAGAACGGCAGGTCGCGGTTGGGATAGGCACCGCCGTGCATCTCTTCCAGGCCACGGGCGGCGTGGACCCAGGTGGGGAAGCTGCGCCCCTGGCCGACATAATCCTTGATCCGCTCGATCCCCGCGGGTTCCAGATAAGGGCCGACATCATTGATCACCGCCGCGACGACCCGGCCGGGCTGCTGCAGCGCGATCAGCATCGTCATCAATCCGCCCATCGACGTGCCGATCGCCACGAAGCGATCGATCTGCAGTTCGTCCAGCAGGACGGTCACGTCCTCCACATACTGCAACGGGTTGTAGGCGGCGGCTTCGCGCGCATACTCGCTTTCGCCGCGCCCGCGCATCTCGGGGCAGATCACCCGCCACTCGGGCGACAGGCGCTCCGCCAGCTGCTCGAAATCGCGAGCGTTGCGGGTCAGGCCATGAAGGCACACGATCGGCGGACGCCCATCCGCTCCCGGATGCTCCGGCCCCGGATATTCCCGATAGTGCAATTTCAGCCCGTCCCGGCTGGACCAGAACCGGTCTTCGTAACGCGTCATCGCCTCTGGCGCCCTTGATAGCTTCGCCCGGGTTGATCGGCGGGCGCCCTCTCCCCACTATCGCCTGATGCAACGCGAACCGCAAGCGAGTGACTATCGCCCCGGCCCAATGATCGAGGCGATCGCCTCCTGGATCGCCGACCCTGTAGAGGCGGCGCGGTTTCCCCAGCATATCCTGCGCTTCCGCAACGATCGCTGGGCGGCTGCGGTGGGGCTGCAGACTTTGAATGACGAGCAGTGGCTTGGCCATTTCGGACGCTTCGAGCCGCTGCCGGGCAACCTGCCGCAGCCGCTGGCGATGCGCTATCACGGCCATCAGTTCCGCAGCTACAATCCCGAGATCGGCGATGGCCGGGGGTTTCTTTATGCCCAGCTGCGCGATGGACAGGATCGCCTGCTGGATTTTGGCACCAAGGGATCGGGGCAGACGCCCTACAGCCGCTTTGGCGATGGCCGGCTGACGCTGAAAGGCGCGATGCGCGAAATCCTGGCGACCGAGATGCTGGAGGCGCTGGGCGTCAACACCAGCAAGACGTTCTCGGTCATCGAAACCGGCGAATCGCTGCAACGGGGTGACGAGCCTTCGCCCACGCGTTCGGCGGTGCTGACGCGGCTAAGCCACGGGCATATTCGTTTCGGCACGTTCCAACGCCTGCTGGCACTGGAAGAACGCGAGCATATGGCGCTGCTGGTCACCTATTGCTTGGCGAACTACCCCGGCGGCCTACCGCCCGAGGATGTGCCAGGCCGCGATGAGCCCGCCGTGATCCTGATGCATCAGGTGGTGGAACGCATGGCGGACATGGCCGCCTCCTATATGGTGGCAGGCTTCGTCCACGGCGTTCTGAACACAGACAACATGAACATTTCGGGCGAAAGCTTTGACTATGGCCCATGGCGCTGGCTGCCGCAGTGGGACCCATCGTTCACCGCCGCCTACTTCGATCATAGCGGCCTCTATGCCTTTGGGCGCCAGCCCGAGGCGATCCTGTGGAACTGCCAGCAACTGGCCGTGGCGCTGCGATTGCTGGCCGATACCGAGCCGCTGCTGGCCGCGCTCAACCGCTTCGGCGATCTTTATACCGCGGCGATGACACGGCGCTTCGCCTGGCGGCTGGGCGTCGACTCGCGCGGACAAGAAGCGGACACGGCGCTGGTGGGCGCGGCGGAGCGCCATATGCGTGAGCATGGCATCGGCCCGGACGACTTTTTCCTGTGGCATCGCGGCGGACGCAGAGCGGCGGAAGGCGAATTCGGCGAAGTCCTGCGCGATTACTCCGGCGTAGCGATGGACGATCCATTCTGGCAGCGAGACAAGCCGCCCACCCTGGTCATCGAGGAGGTGGAGCGGATCTGGGCCGCGATCGATCAGAACGACGACTGGCAGCCGCTTATGGATACCGTCGCCGATATCCGCCGTCTCGGCGCGGCGCTGGGCGCCCACCCAATCGTTAACACGCCCGGCGTTCATAACCCGGTAGGACTCGGCGTGGCATAGCGGTCTTCCGCGAAAACCCTTGGCAATAAACGGAACATCAACCCTAATGAGCGGCCTGACCACCGAGCACCCGGCGAACGAAAGCAAGGCCCTGCCTCGCGCGCCGATGGCGGTCGAGCTCATCTCGTTCGAACCCGCGACGGGCGCGGAAATGTGGCGCGGCCCGCTGGGCGATGTCGACGAGCAGGTGGCGCGCGCAAGCCGCGCCTGGCCGGCATGGGCCGCGCAGCCGCTCTCCACCCGCATGGAACTGCTGCGCCGCTTCGCCAATGAAGTGCGCAAGGATGCCGAAGCCTTCGCCACCCTGATCGCGCGTGAGACCGGCAAGCCGATGTGGGAGGCCAATGTCGAAGTCGAAAGCGTGATCGCCAAGGTCGAACTATCGATCCGCGCCTACGCCGAACGCACCGCGCAACGCCGGCTAGACAGTGCCTTGCAGGGCACGATGGCGCTGCGTCACAAGCCGCACGGCGTGTTGGCGGTGCTGGGGCCATTCAATTATCCCGCGCACTTGCCTTGCGGGCATATCATCCCCGCCCTGATCGCGGGCAACGCGGTGATCTTCAAGCCAAGCGAAAAGGTGCCTGCCAGCGGCGAGTTCCTGGCGCGCTGCTTCCACAAGGCCGGCGTGCCTGCCGCGATCATGCAATTCTGCGCTGGCGGTCCCGCAGAAGGCCAGAAGCTGGTGGCGCACGAAGGCGTGAACGGCGTCCTCTTCACCGGGTCGGCCCATACCGGCATCACCATCAACCGCCGCCTCGCCGCGCGGCCGGACAAGTTGGTAACGCTGGAGATGGGTGGCAACAACCCGATCGTCGTGTGGGACACGCCCAAGATCACGGACGCCGCCGCGATCGTGGTGCAATCGGCCTTCGCCTCCGCCGGGCAGCGCTGCACCGCCGCGCGCCGCCTGATCGTGAAAGACACCATGATCGAGCCACTGCTGGCCGAGGTGAAGTCCCTGGCGGACCGAATCATCTTTGGCGCACCGTTCGATAGCCCCGCCCCGTTCATGGGCCCGGTGATCGACAATGCCGCCGCCGATGGCCTGACCGAAAGCTTCCTCTATCTGCTCAGTCACGGCGGCCGGGCGATCAAGCACCTGGTGCGCCCCGACGAAGCGCTGCCGTTCCTTTCGCCCGTAATCATCGACGTGACCGCGATGGCAGAAAAGCCGGACGTCGAACTGTTCGGGCCGATTCTGCAAGTGATCCGCGTATCGGACTTCGACGAGGCGATCGCCGAGGCCAACGCCACGCGCTACGGCCTGGTCGCGGCGCTGGTGGGCGGCACGCCGCAGGAATACAACCGTTTCTGGGGCCATGCCCGCGCCGGCATCGTCAATTGGAACCGGCCGACGATCGGCCCTTCCCACTCCGCGCCGGTCGGTGGCACCGGGCTATCGGGAAACCACCGCCCCAGCGGCTTCTATGCGGCGGATTATTGCGCCTATCCAGTCGCGTCCGGCGAAATGGAGCAACCGCGCGCGGCGATCGGCGTAGGGTTGCGATAGAGGCCCGTGCGCAAAGTCTCTGAGACTTCATGCGACTCGAACGAAACGGTGGAATGATGAGGGTAGAGGCGTAAGCTCTGCCTCACTCTCCGCTGGCGATCAGGTCCACTTCGGTCAGCCCGTTCTTCTGCTTGCGCGCGTAGACCAGGTACGACTGTTCACCCTTGCGCCCGCCCAGCACGTGGTCCGCGCCGTCCATGCGATAATCCGCGCCGTAACCGGCTGCCGTCGCGCGGGTGTAGTAATAGTCCACCACGTCCTTGGGCGCGACCGGGCTGACAAAGGTGACCACGCGCAAGTGGCAGCCGCCCTCATCCGTACCCGCCGCGTCCTGCACGGCGCCGCGCGGATAGACCGGCAGGTCCTTGGGCAACTTGGCAGCCCAGGTGGCGGAATACTGCGCTTTCTTCGTGCAGTCGGTAGATGCGGCCTTGGCTTCCTGCGCGGCTTGCGCTGCGGTGGCAGCGCTTTCCACCAGCGCATTTGTGGAGCCGGTCTGCGGTGCGGGTGCGGATTTCAACGTGCCGCCCGCCTGCACCATCGCCTCGTCCTTGGCCGCCGCAATCGCCTCTGGCGAGCGTTTTGCCGCTGGCAGTTCGGCCTGACCGGTCTTTCCGGCGCCGCTGGCGTCGGCCACGTTGGGATCGACCACGATCTGATCGCCCAGCGCGCCGCTGACCGCCGGATCGCTCTCCGCCGGAACCGGCGCGTCCTTGTTGGAATTGCAAGCCGCCAGCAGCAGAAGCATCACGGCGGTGCTGCCGTTGAGCACGAAACGGGCCTTGTTCAACATCGTCGACGCATCCTTACCAGCCGGGCGACCTTCGCCTCGGGGCCTGTCTCACTACTCGGGCCTGCAGGCCCGAGTGCGATCAGCCATGGCGAGGAATGCATAAGGATTTTGGGAAAGTCTTGGTTAATAGCCGCGCCGTCCCGTTCCGGGATGCCCGTGCAACGAACCGTAAACCACGGCCAAGCAAGTAGGCGCGTCTGGCGCAGACACGCCAAGGAGGACGCCCCCGCAGGAGTGGGGGGACGCCCTCCCGGCGCGGTTCGCAACGCTAGAGCGTCGCGGTCACCCCGCCGTTCCCCCGCGCGTCGCCGTCCGCGCGGGAAAACCGGTCATCAGGTATTAGCGGCAGCGCGAACCGCCACGGTCGATCGCGCGACCGGCCAAGGCACCTGCAGCGGCACCGATCACGGTACCCAGAGTGCGGTCACGTCCGCCGTCGATCGAGCGGCCCAGGAGGGCGCCGCCCGCACCACCCAGCAGCAGGCCGGTGGTGCCGCTGCCGCGGCGGCAGTAGTAGCGGCCATCATTACCGCGCCAGTTGCGACCGCTGTAGCGGTAGTCATCGCGGTAGCCACGGCGATAGTCGTCACGATACCCGCGACGGTCACGCCAGTTGTTGTAGGTCTCGGTGCCGGGGGCGGAAAACGTCGTCGCGTTGTCGGCAAAGCTGACGGCAGCCGTGGCAGGGACCGCGGTAGCCAGAGTAGCGCTGGCCGCAGCGAGAGCGGAAATCTTGAGCAGAGTGTTCATCATCGTTTCTCCTTGGCGGCGGCACTGGGGAGATCCGCCTTACGCATTCATCTTTAGACCACTTATTCTGAACAGATCGCAACGCGGTCGTCAGAAACGAAGTTTGCGATGAACCGAGTTTCCACGGTCGATCAGTTGCTTCGCGACACTGCTGATCATAGAGCCCGGCGGATGAACACCACCAAACAGCGCGGCGGCGGATTGCCTTATGCCTTGGCAGCTTACCTATGCTGGGGGCTGTTTCCGCTCTATTTCCGCCTGCTGCATGATGTGCCGCCGTTCGAGTTGGTGGGCTGGCGAATCCTGTTCACCTTGCCGATTTGCCTGCTGCTGGTGGTGTTGCTGCGGCAGGGATCGCAGCTGCGGGCAGCCTTCACTACGCGCAAGACGCTGCTAGCCCTTGCCGCCAGCGCCTGCCTGATCGGGACGAACTGGCTGATCTACGTGGTGGCCATCGCGACTGACCATGTCTTCGCGGCAAGCTTGGGTTATTACATCAATCCGCTGATGAACGTGGTGGCCGGCACGCTTTTCCTGAACGAGAAGCTGACGCGGCGGCAATGGATCGCGGTGGCCCTGGCCGCGATCGGTGTCGCGATTCTGGCGCTGGGGGCGCTCAACACGTTGTGGATCAGCATGGGGCTGGCGGTCAGCTTCTGCGGCTATGGCCTGGTGCGCAAGCTGACGGCGGTGGACGCGCTGCCCGGCCTGACGGTGGAGACGCTGGTGCTGGCCCTGCCCGCGCTGGCGCTGGTGGGCTGGCAGGCCGCCCAACCGGCCGGCATCTCGCTGGGCCATTCCACCACGATCGACGTGACGCTGGCCGCAGCCGGCGTGGTCACGGGATTGCCCCTCATGCTGTTCGCCGCCGCCGCCCGGCGGATGAGCTATTCCACGCTGGGCTTCGTGCAATTCCTGGCGCCCACGCTGATCTTCGTGCTGGGCGTCTTCGTCTTCCACGAGCCGCTGCGGCCGGTGCAGCTCGTCAGCTTCGTCTTCATCTGGGCGGCGATCGCGGTGTTCTGCTGGGATCTGCTGGTCAGCCGCAAAGCGCGCGCGTCCGCGTCGTAAAGCTTATAGCGCGCCGGCGAATCGCAGGGGTTCACCCTGTGCCTGGTTGGCCAACTGGCCTTCCCACATCGCAGACTCGCCGCGAATGATCGTGCCGACGACGCGGCCTTTCAATTCCATGCCGGTGAACGGCGACCAACCGCAGCGGCTTTCCAGCCAGTCCTCCGCCACGGTGAAAGTGCCCTTGCGGTCAACCACGGTGAAATCGGCGTCATAGCCGGCCGCGATGCGCCCCTTGCCCACCAGGCCGAACACGCGCTGCACGCCCGCGCTGGTCATGTCGATCAGCCGCTCCAGCGTCATGCGGCCACGGGCGACATGATCCAGCATCAGCGGCAGCAGCGTCTGCACGCCGGGCATCCCGCTGGGGCTGTTGGGATAAATCTTGTTCTTTTCCTCGATCGTGTGCGGCGCGTGGTCTGAGCCCAGTACATCGGGCACGCCCTGGTTCAGCCAGTGCCACAGCCCATCGCGATGCGCGCCCGAGCGGATCGGCGGGTTCATCTGCGCATATGTGCCCAGCCGCGGATAGGCCTCTTCGGCCGCGAGGGTGAGATGCTGGGGCGTCACTTCGCACGTGGCGACATCGCGGTGGTGGGACAGGAATTCCAGTTCGGCGGGCGTGGTGATGTGCAGCACGTGGATCGGCCGCCGCGTCTCCCGCGCCAGGCGCACGATGCGCCGCGTGGCCAGCATCGCGCTTTCATCGTCACGCCAGACGGGGTGGCTGGACGGATCGCCCTCCACCCGCTCGCCCTTGCGGTCGTTCATGCGGGCCTCGTCCTCGGCGTGGATGGCCACGCGGCGGCGACCGCTGGCCAGCACCCGCGCCAGCGCATCGTCCTCCGCCACCAGCAGGCTGCCGGTGGATGCGCCCATGAAGATCTTCACGCCCGCCGTGCCGGGAATACGCTCAAGCTCGGCCAGGTTCTCGGCATTGTCCGCCGTCGCGCCGACGTAGAACGCATGGTCGCAGAACATGCGGTGATGCGCGCGCGAAAGCTTGTCCAGCACGCGATCGGCGGTGTCGGTGGTGGGATTGGTGTTGGGCATTTCGAACACCGCGGTGATGCCGCCCAGCACCGCGGCGCGGCTGCCGCTTTCCAGGTCCTCCTTGTGCTCCAGCCCGGGCTCGCGGAAATGGACCTGGCTGTCGATCACGCCGGGCAGCACATCCAGCCCGGTGCAGTCGATCCGCCGGGCCGCATCGGGATAGCTGCCGATGCCGATGATCTTGCCCTTGCGCACGGCGACGTCGGCATGGATCGATCCGGACGGCGTGTGGACGAGGCCACCGGTGAGGACGAGTTCGGGTGCGATGCTCATGGCGCGGCCTTTCGGTAGCGAATCGTTGGGCCACGTCTGTCACGAACCGGGGCCTGTAGGACAGTCCTTATTGACCCGTGCAGCTGTGGCTGGATCGGCATCGCACGGTCAGATTGTGGAGACGACATTTTCGGCGAACAGCACGCTGGCTTGGTGCCTCCTGGCGCCGTCTTCGATCAACGTATCGCCCCACCAGTCTGGCGGGGGAAACGGCTGTTCGTGCCCGAACAGGACCGCACCCAACCGGATCGCCATTGCGCAGACCACTCGCTCACCGCCGTTGTTCCGGGCAAAGGCCAGCACGTGTTCGGCCCGCTTGCCGAACACTGAAAGCGGCTCGTAATCGCCCTCCCGGATGGCGGCGGACGTGCGGCGCAAGTCCAGCAAATCGCGCGTCAATCGCAGCTTTTCGGCGCCCGTGCCGCTCTCCAGCAAAGCCTGCCGGGATGCGAAGTCCACCGGACGGCGATTGTCGGGATCGACCATGGAATAGTCCATCAGCTCGCAGCCCTGATAGATATCGGGAACGCCGGGCGACAGCAGGTGCAGCACGGTCTGCGCCAGTGTGTTCGCAAGCGCCGGAGCCGCCAATTGCGCCATGAACCGACCGAAATCCTGCTGGAACGTGGGGTCGTCCAGCAGAGCGGCGGCGAGATCGTGGCACTGCCCCTCATACGCTTCGTCCGGGTCCTCCCAGGATGAGCGCAGCTTGGCTTCGCGCAAGGCCTTGCGTTGCCAATCGTGCAGGCGGGGCAACAGCGTATCATCCCCCGGCTCCCATGCGCCGACCAGGGTCTGCAGCAGCAGGTAGGCATCGGCAGGATCGACACCCGGTGCGTGCCGGGCCGCCAGCGCCAGCCAGTCTTCCAACCGGCGTGACCATTCCTCCGGAATCGCGCTCAGCACCGCCAGCCGGGCACGCGCATCCTCGCCGCGTTTGTGGTCATGCGTGGCGGTGGCCAGCATTGCGAACGGCGTTCGTTCGGCCCGGTGCTGCATCGCCTGGTGAAACGTCGCGATCGGGCAGGCCAT
>NZ_CAXYKL010000083.1:0-25659 GCF_964277725.1 uncultured Novosphingobium sp.
GTTGCCGGTGACGATGGCGGGGCCGGTGGTGGTGTTGCCCGTCAGCCCGGCGATCGAAATCTGCTGATCGTAACGGTCGATGAAGCGGTAGCCGATGTTGCCCACGATCTCACCGAACGATGTCGGCACGGTATAGTTTGCGCCGAATGAAGCGGTAATCTTGGGATTATAGATCAGATCGTTGTTGGAGAAGTCGAACGGGATGACCGCGCCAGTTACGGGCGAAATACCACCGACGATGAAGTCCTTGAACTTTGACTTCAACAGGCCGACCGCGCCGGTGATCGCCAGGCCTTGCGCCGGCTTTAGCGTGAAGTCCCCTTCGATGCCCTTGATCGTGGCCGAACCGACGTTGGACGTGACGGTTTCGTTCTGGGTAGCGCAGGATGAGCAGAAGATGTTGTTGTTCTGCTGCAGGTCCTTGTACTTGGAGACGAACCCGGCGAGATTGACCTGGAGCATCCCGTCGATCAGGTCGAACTTGCCGCCCACTTCGTAGCTGTCGACCGTTTCGGGGCCGTAGGCGCGGCTGGCGCTGGCGGCCGATCCGGCGCGCGGGCTGAAGCCACCTGAGCGATATCCGCGAGACCATGATGCATAGAGCATCACGTCCTTGTTGGGCCGATAGTCGACGCCGATCTTGGGCGTGAACTTCTTGAAGCTATCGGAACCCTGACCGATCAGGACACCGCCGAACGCGTTGCTGAGGGACTTCTTATCCCGCGTGAAGCGGCCACCGAACGAAAGGCGGAGCTTGTCGGCAAAGGCCCAGTTGAAATCGCCGAACACGGCGACGGAGCGCGTCTTGCCTTCCACATGTTGCGGGTTCTTGTCGAACACGCGCGGATCGACACCGGGGCTGAACCCGAAGATGCGGGTGAACTGGTCCAGCTCGTAATTGGAGCGGAAGTAATATCCGCCGACCACGTAGTCGAACGAGGACGACAGGTTGCCCGCGGCACGCAGTTCCTGGCTGAACTGGTTATACTTCTGCCCGCGGAAAACGTAGTAGAGGTCGGTAGAGCTTCCGTCGAAATCCTGGGTCTGCGCTTCCTTCGATTTCCGATATCCGGTAACCGAAGTCAACTTCACGTCACCTGCGTTGAGGTTCATTTCCAGCGTGGCGGCAGGCGCGCTGTAGCGGCCGGTGTTGGGCTCGCCGAATACGGTGTAGAGATCGTCCGTATTGTTGCGGTTGCATTGTTCGGCAGGAGCTAGGCCGCAGAACAATTCGCTGGAATTGGTCAGGACCGATACAACAGGGTCAAACTTCTGGACCTGCTTTTCGAGCGTCAGCAGAGCTTCGAAATTGTCGGTGGGGGTGGCCAGCACGCTGACGCCGAAGTTCTCGTTGTTCGATCCGCCCCGGCGGCGTCCGTCTTGTCCTTGACGATACCAGCCATCGGACTCGTTGTGGAAATAGAACCCCTTCACCGCCAGCTTGTCACCCAGCGGGACGTTGACCACGGCCCGCGTGGCCAGCGTATTGAACTTGCCGTAAGAGACTTCGGCCTTCACGCCGAACTTGCCGGTGGGCCTGCTGCGGCGGATGCTGATGACGCCGCCGATCGTGTTGCGCCCGAACAGTGTTCCCTGCGGACCGCGCAGAACTTCGATCTGGTCGATATCGAAGAAGTCGAAGTATTGGCCGGTGCTGGTACCGATGAAAACCCCGTCTACCACGACGCCGACGGTCGGTTCGGCGGACTTTTCAACGTCTGCGTAAGTAAGGCCACGTATCGAAAGGTTGGCTGCCGCCGCGCCCGATGCCTGGTTGGTGATGATGAGGTTGGGGGCGGTGCCCATCAGGTCGCCGATGTTGACGGCCGCCTTGTCCTCGATCATCGCCGCGTTCACGGCAGTGATGGCGACGGGCGTGTCCTGCAGCGTTTCCGAACGCCGGCGAGCAGACACGATGATCTCGTTCGAATCTACCGTGGATGGGGCTGCCGTGGTCGCGGTGTCCTGCGCCAGGGCCGGAGCCGAGACGCCAGTCAGCGCGCTGGTGGACAGTGCAATCTTGATGAGCGCAGAAGACCACGCTCCGCGATTGGATGCGGATGCCATCAGTTTATCCTCCCTGGCGAGGTGCTGTGTTATTCAGCCCCTTCGCGTCATCGTTACTATGCATCCGATCATCGCTGCTCCTAACTGACGAATTGCATAGGTGCAGGCAAGCGGCGAAGCAGAGATCAGTCGACAACTTGCCAGGAGATGGATGCCATGGATCAGAACCGCCGCTTTCTGCTTGCCCGCAGACCCGATGGAGAGCCGGTGCCGGAGGATTTTTCCCTCGTCACGCAAGCGATCCCCACGCCGCCGCCGGGCGGACTGGTGGTGCGCAATCATTACGCCTCGCTCGATCCCGCACAGCGCGGCTGGATGGACGATACCGAAAGCTACATGCCGCCGATCCCGCTGGGCGATCCTGTACGCGCGACGACGGTGGGCGTGGTTCATGCCTCGGACAATCCGGACTTCGCGGTGGGGCAGTGGGTCATGGGCCTCAACGCGCTGGAGGATTACTCGGTGGCGGTTCCAGGCGGTTTTACCATGCCGATCGCGGTGGATGCGGTGGCATCGCCATCGAATTACTTGTCGGCGCTGGGTGCGGTAGGGCTAACCGCTTACTTCGGCCTGAAGGAAGTCGCCAAGCCGCAGCCGGGAGAGACGTTGCTGGTCTCAGGCGCGGCCGGTGCGGTCGGCTCGGCAGTCGGCCAGATCGGCAAGATCATGGGTTGTCGCGTCATCGGGATCGCAGGCGGGCCCGATAAGTGCCACCGCTTGCTGGACGATTACGGGTTCGATGCCGCGATCGACTACAAGGGCAAGGATCACGCAGCATTGTTGACAGAGATCACTGCCGCCGCGCCTGATGGCGTGAACGTGGTGTTCGAGAATGTCGGCGGAGCCGTGCTGGAGGCGGAAGTCTACACGCTGGCGCGCAACGCGCGGATCGTGCTGTGCGGGCTGATCAGCGAGTACAACGCGACTGAAAAGCATGGCTTGCAAAACTTGTGGCAGATCCTGGCGCGCCGGGCGACCATCCACGGCTTCCTGATCGCCGACTATGCCCATCGTTTTGCGGAGGGTGGGGCGCAGATGGCGCAGTGGCTGTCAGAAGGAAAGTTGCGCGCCGATGAGGATGTGCAGCAGGGCCTGGAGAACGCCTACGATGCCTTCATGCGGCTGTTTTCAGGCGCGAACACGGGCAAGCTGGTGCTCAAGATCGCATAACGAAACGGCGGCCCTTTGAAGGGGCCGCCGCTCAATGTACTCATGCAGGAACGCGCTTCAGAACTGGATGCGCTTGGTATATCCGCCGTCCACGATCACGTTGGTGCCGGTGGTGTAGGAAGAGGCGGAGCTGGCTAGGAAGACGATCGTCTTGGCCACTTCCGCCGCGCCGCCCCAGCGGCCAAGGGCGAATGCGGCCTCGGTAGCATCGTGAAGCTCTGGCGCGAGCTGTTGCAGGGTTTCCCAATTGCCGCCGGGGAACTTGATCGGGCCGGGCGAGACGCAGTTCACGCGGATCCCTTGCGGACCCACTTGCTGGCCGAGCTGGCCCGAGTACGCGATCAGCGCCGCCTTCAGGGCGTTGAAGGCCTGGGGGACGATGAAAGTCTCGGTGCCGGCGGTGGAGCCCATGATCACGATCGCGCCTTCGCCCGACTTCTCAAGGTACGGCACCAGTGTCTCGCAGCCCAGGACCGTGCCCTTGATGTCCGCGTTGAAGCATGCCTCCCAGTCCCCGGTCGCGCCCGAGCCCGAGGCGCTGGCGCCGGGCACGAATATATCGCAACCGCCCAGGCGATCCGCCGCCGATTTCAGCCATGCCACATAGGCCTCGTGATCCAGCATATCCAAAGGCTCGCCGATGACCTTGCCGCCATGGCGGGACAACACCTCAACGGTTTCAGCAACCTGATCGGCATTGCGCGAGAAGAACGCGACATCGCAGCCTTCTTCGGCAAAGATTTCTACCGCAGCGCGGCCGATCCCGCGGCTGCCTCCTGTCAGAATGACTTTCTTGCCCTTCAGTCCAAGATCCATAGCGCCTCTCCATAGTTGTCGCATAATCGATTGCGGGGCATGTTCGGCCCTGCCGTGGTTTGCCACCACTCCTACTTTGGTCAGGACGCTACCGCCAAGGGCCATGCTAGCTCAAAGGCACGATAACGGAGAGAGCGATGGGCAAGCTGGACGGCAAACGCGCGGTGATCGTCGGGGCGAGCAGTGTGGACAATATGGGCCAGCACATCGCCCGGCGCTTTCTGGCGGAGGGTGCGAACGTGCTGGTTTCCGGGCGCAAGGAGTCCATCCTGGCGGACTTTGCCCAAGCGCACGGCTGTGGTTTTGCAACCTGCGACCTTACCGACGAACGCAGCCTGGCCGATCTTGGCCAAGCCGCCGTGGACCAAATGGGCGGTATCGACATCGCGATCAACGCCACGGGATGGGGCCTGCTGAAGCCCTTTCTGGAGACGACGCACGACGAGCTGATGGACGTCACCATGCTGCAGTATGTCGGGCCGTTCCACTTCTTCCAGGCAATGCTGCGCCGCATGGCGCGCAGCCATGGCGGCACCGGCGGCTCGCTCATCCAGATCAGTTCGGCCACCGCCACGATCATGCTGAACGACCATGCCGCCTACATGGGCACCAAGGCGGGCACCGATCACGTGGTGCGCTGTATCGCCCATGAGTTTGGGAGCGAGGGCGTGCGCGCCAACTCGATCTCACCGGGGCTCACCGATACCCCGATGACGGCGGAGGCCATGCAGGTGCCGGGCCTGGCGGATGCGTTCCTGGCGGGCTATCCGCTGGGACGCATCGGCACTTCGGACGATATCGCCGCCGCAGCCGTATGGCTTGCCAGCGATGAGTGCTTCATGACGGGTGAGAACCTGCAGGTGAACGGCGGCCTCACGCTGCGTCGCAATCCGATGAACAGCGAGCTTGCCGCCGCCATCGCCGCCGCATCAGGCTGAAGTCAGCGGGGCAGCGCCTCCACAAGCGCCTTCACTTCGGTACGAAGCAGGTCCTTGCGGACCTTGCCCGATGCGGTGCGGGGCAGATCGTCGCGAAATTCGAAGCGCTCGGGGATCTTTTGACGGGCCAGGCCGCTGTTTGCCACATGCTCGGTCAGCATGGCGGCGGACAGGGTATCGCTGTCTGTCACCACGTAAGCGCATACGCCTTCGCCCAGCCGTGCATGCGGCATGGCGACGACAGCGGCTTCGCGCACCTCGGGGTGGGCGTGCAGTACGTCTTCGATCTCCTTGGCGGAGATGTTCTCACCGCCCCGGATGATCAGGTCCTTCTTGCGCCCGGTCACGGTGATCGCGCCATCTGCCGTGCGGATGCCCAGATCGCCGGTCCGGAAGAAGCCGTCCGCCGTGATCGCCTCATGGGTCTGCGCTTCGTCTGCGTAGCCCAGCATCATCGCAGGGCCGCGCGCCAGGATCTCGCCTTCCGCACCGTCTGGCACGTCGCGATCTTCCGCATCGACGATCCGCACATCGTAATCGACGATCGTGCCATCGGTGGTGGCGGCAAGATGCTCGTCATGCGGCCAACCGTAGGTAACCAGCGGCACCTCGGATGCGCCGAACACGCGGAAGGCGCGGCATCGCGCAAAAGCCGCATTGGCGGCGGGGATCAGGTCGCCAGGCACCGCCGCACCGCCGCACGCGAAGAAGCGGAAGGACGGCAATGTCTCGCCGCTATCGCGCGCGGCGGCGGCCAGTTCGACCAGGAACGGTGTCGCCGCCACTGTGCCGACCAGGCCATGCTCATTGATCAAGCCTATCGCTGCGCGGGCATCCCAGCCATCCATCAGCACCGTGCGCGTGCCGTAGATGAAGGGTGCCTCCAGGCCATTGGCATAGCCTGACACGTGCGTCACGGGAGAGGGCATCAGCGTCGCCTCTCCCGCATTCAGGCCCCAGAACCGCCCGCTTTCACGCAGGACGCGCGCAATCGCGACATGGCTGTGCAGCACGCCCTTGGGGCGCCCGGTCGTGCCCGAAGTGTAGAGCACCATCTTCACGCCCAGCGGGTCCACGAGGGGCCGGGCGAAGGCGGCGTCGCGACCTTCGGCAAGAAGTGCGGCAAGATCGTTGTCCCCCTCGCCGCGTACGGTGAAGACATGGCGCAGCGCGGGTAGGTCCGCCGCAACGCGCTGGGCCATCGCGGTGTAGTCGAACTTGCGGAAGCTGCCCGGCACGAACAGCGCGCTCGCACCGCAATCGGCCACCATCTGCGAGACTTCGTGATCGCGGTAGATCGGCACGATGGGATTGACGATCAGGCCGGACATCGCCGCAGCCAGGTTGATGACCATTGCTTCATGCCAGTTGGGCACCTGGAACGCGATCACGTCCCCCATGCGCAAGCCGCGTGCGTACAAGGCCGCGGAGAGGGCGTGGGCATCGGCCAGCGCCTGCGCGCGGGTGATCTGCGCCGATCCATCGACCATCAGCACGAAGTCCGGATCGTCTTGCGCCAGGGCTTCGGCATGGTCGGCGATCGTGCGCTCGTCCCACACGCCTGCCGTGGCATAGGTCTGCAGGTGCGCAGGCGGGGTGGCAAGCCACGCCCATGGCTTTGGTGTCCTCTCCATCATCATGTCGGACTGCCCCGGCTCATGCCCGTGGCCAACTGGCCAAAGTGCCAAGGCCCCGGGGATCGTCCGCCCGCGCAAAAACCTAACACCTTGGGCAGCTTGCGATCCGGCACGGTCATGGACAACTTGGCGCCATACAATACGTGGTGAGAGGACTGCATTTGGACCGGGTACAGCAGATTGGCGATGCCGCCGAGGTCATGCTCGATTATGTCGAGAACAAGAAGACCTTCCAGACCGAACGCACTCTCAAGGTCCCGACCCAAAGCTACACCAACCCCGACCAGTTCAAGGCCGAGATGGAGCTGGTGTTCAAGCGCGTCCCGCTGATGCTGGCGTTCACCGCGGAGCTGCCTAATCGCGGGGACTACAAGGCGATGGAAGCGGTCGGCCAGCCTGTGCTGATCTCACGCGACAAGCAGGGCACGGTGCGCGCTTTCCTCAACGTCTGCTCGCATCGCGGCGCGCCTGTCGCGGCAGAGGGCCACGGCAATTGCGCGCGTTTCACCTGCAAGTACCACTCGTGGACGTATGGGCAGGACGGGCGGCTGATCGGTATTTCCGAGCCCGGCACCTTCGGCGAGGTGGACAAAAGCGTGATGGGCCTGCGCGAACTGCCTTGCGAGGAGCGCAGCGGCATGATCTTCGTGTGCCTCACCCCCAACGCACCGATCGATCTGGACAATCACTTTCGCGGCTTCCTGGAGGATTTCGACGCGCTCGATTTCGCCAAGTGGACGTATCTCGGCAGTCGCACGATCGAAGGGGCCAACTGGAAGGTAGCGTTTGACGGCTATCTGGAAGGGTATCACTTCAAGTCGCTGCATCCTGAGACCATCTTTCCGCGCACGCCATCCAACTGCACGCATTACGAAGGCTTTGGCCCGAACATCCGCATCGGCTTTCCCCAGCACTCGATCGCCGATCAGCTGAAGGGCGTGCCGCGACAGGAATGGGGCACGCGGGAGAACTACGGCTACGATTTCGTGCGCATCTTCTTCCCGAACGTGTCGATCTTCATCGCGCCCGAGATCACGCAAGTGGCGCAATTATTCCCCGGGCCGACACCCGATCGCAATCGCACCGTGCTGAACTATCTGCGGCGCGAGCCGGTGAAGGACGATGCCGATCGCCAGGGCGTGGAAGCCGCGATGAACTTCTTCCGCGATGTGACTTACAACGAGGATTACCTGATCGGCCTGGAAATCCAGCGCGGTCTGGAATCGGGTGCGCATGATGAGATCGTCTTTGGCCGCAATGAGCGGGGCAACCAGTATTTCCACGAATGGCTGAACTGGTATCTGGAAGATGACGCTTCGCAGCCGGAACCGCGCATGTAGGCACCTGTCCGTTGTCGCAGGTGAGCAGCCGGGCAGCAGACCACATAATCCCAACCAGAGACAAGAACGTGGGCAGACTGGCCCGAGAGGAATCGCGATGAACGTACAAGGCACGGTTTCCCGCTATTCGCAGGAGTTCGACCTGCCGGTGCGGGGAGATACCATCACGGCGGAACGCTACATCTCCAAGGACTGGATGGACCTGGAGATGAAGAACGTCTGGCCCAAGGTGTGGCACCTGGGCGGCGTGCTGGCGGACCTGGAAGAGCCAGGCGACATCATCCGCCATAACTTCGCCAAGGAATCGGTGATCATGGTCCGGCAGGAGGACGGCTCTATCCGGGCGTTCTACAATTCCTGCCCCCATCGCGGAAATCGACTGTTGCTGGGCGAGGCAGCCAGCGTGCCGCGCATCGTGTGCAGTTATCACAACTGGACATTCGATCTGGACGGCACTCTGGCCAAGGTCCAGGACCCGGATGACTTCTCCGGCGGCAATCCTTGCGGGCACGTCCACTTGTCGGAATTGCGCTGCGACACCTGGGGACCGTTCGTGTTCTGGTGCATGGACGATGATGTCGCGCCGCTGCAGGAATGGCTCGCGCCTTTCCCGGAGCGCCTGGCCGGCTATGGCCTGGACAACTGGGTGCGCGTGTTGAATCTGTCAGTCGATTGCGAGTTCAACTGGAAGATCATCCGCGACAATTTCAACGAGAGCTATCACCTCCCCACGATCCACCCGGAGCTGGCGACCTTCATCAACGACGGCCTGCCCGATACCTTGTTCGAGATGTACACGTCGGGTCACAATGCGATGTGGATGAAGGGGCACCAGGCCACCACGCGGACCGATTACCACACCACGGAGGTGCCCGCGCCGCTGGACCAGATCGCTCGGGCCTGGGACATCGATCCCGCCGATTATCACGGCCGCACCGGCGATCTGCGCGCCGCCGTGATCGAGGCCAAGCGCCGGCTGGGGCCTTCGCGCGGGTTCACCAATTACGACAGCATGACCGACCAGCAGCTCGTGGACTATTTCCACTGCACGCTGTTCCCGAACCTGACGCTGACGATGAGCCCGGAACAGATGCAGGTTCTGCGCACCGAGCCTCACCCCACCGATCCGGAAAAGTGCGTGTTCCAGCACTGGTGCCTCTATCCGCCGGTGGCAGGCATGCGCGAGGTGGAGACGCCGATCGGCACCGCCCCGCTGCGGCATGATGCCGTGGTGCGCCATTCGACCTATGGTGATGGGGTATCGGTAGGGTTCGTTGCCGATCAGGACTTGTCGATCGGCACAAGCCAGCAGCAGGGCCTGAACTCACGCGGGTTCAAGGGCTGCATCCTGCCCGATCAGGAAAAGCGCGTGCAGCGGTTCCACGAACTGCTCAACGACATGGTGAAACCGCAAGGTTGAAGGTCAGGGGGCGGAAAGGCCCCCTGACGCACGCGTCCCCTGTAGTAGGGCAATCAGACCTGGCTGAAGCCGCCGTCCATCACCAGTTCGTCGCAGGTCATGAAGCTGGAGGCCTCTGAGGCGAGAAATACGACGCCGCCCGCCATTTCCTCGGGACGACCCAGCCGGCCGATCGGGTGCGAAGCGTACATGCCCCCCAGCGCCGCTTCCATTGAAGGGGCGGCTCCCAGCTCGACATAGCGCGCCATGATCGAGTTCAGCATCGGCGTGTCGATGCCGCCCGGATGCACGGAATTCACCCGGATATTGTAGCCGAGCGCCGCGAACTCCGCGCCCAGGCACTTGCTCAGCATCTTGATCGCCGCCTTGCTGACGCAATAGGCCGCGTTGAACGGGGCCCCTCGCAGACCGCCGACACTGGAGAAGTTGATGATCGAGGCGCCGCCGCCACGCGCCTGACCGCCCTGCTTCAGCAGGTCGAGCAGAATTTGCGTGCCGATGATGGCGGAGTCCACATTGATTGCGTTGATCCGGTGGAACTCAGCCAGCGGGGTTTCTTCGAACTTGGTGACGACAGAGAACCCGGCGTTGTTCACCAGCACGTCGAGCCGGCCATATGTGTCGCGGACCAATTGCTCCACGCCGCGCCAGTCCGCTTCGCTGGTGACGTCGTGGCGCAGGTAATGGTCCGCCCCGTCGATCTGGGCATCGTCCTTGAGGTCGGTGGCGATGACCACCGCTCCGGCGGCTTTCATGGCCTTTACGATCTCGCGGCCGATGCCACCGGCCGCGCCGGTGACGACGGCGACCACGTTGGGAAGGGCGATGGTCATGGTAGCATGTTCTCCGATAAGGTCATTGCGCGGTCCAGCCGCCGTCGATCACCAGCTCCGCGCCGGTCATGTAGGAGCTGTCGCTGGAGGCGAGGAAGAAGGCGGCGCCGGCCAGTTCTGCGGGATCGGCCAGGCGACCGATCGGGGTCTTGCTGGCCATCATGTCCACCAGGTCCTGCGTCTTCTCCGCCACGCCCTTGTCCACCCAGCGTTGAAAGCCCTCTTTCAACAGCGGCGTGACGACGAAGCCGGGATGCAGCGAGTTGGCGCGGATCGGCATTTTCTTTTCCGCGAACTCCAGCGCGATCGATTTCGTGAAAAGTCGGACCGCGCCCTTGCTGGCGTTGTAGCCGGACACTTCGCTCAGGCCGACCAACCCCATGATAGAGCTGACGTTGATGATCGAGGCGCCGCCTTTCACATCCGCCCCGCTGCGCTCCATCAGCGGCACGAACGTGCGCACGCCCAGAAACACGCCGTCGACGTTGATGCCCATGATCTTGCGCCAGTCTTCCAGCGATGTCGTGGCGACCGGCCCGGTCAAGTCTATTCCGGCGTTGTTGACCAGCACGTGCAGCTTGCCATGGCGCTGGGTGACCGTGTCCAGCACCCGGTGCCAGTCTTCCTCGCTGGTGACGTTTGCCTGCACGTAGCTGGCTGCCTGGCCCAGGCGGCCAAGCGTATTGACCACATCGTCGCCGTCGGGTGCGGTCAGGTCGGTAAGGACCACTTCGGCCCCTTCGGCCAGGAAGCGCTCCACGCACGCAAGGCCGATGCCGCGCAATCCGCCGGACACAAGCGCGACGCGGCCCGTCAGGCGCTGCGAACCAAGGTCTGTCATACGCCGTTCATTCCTGCGGTGGTGGCCCCGTCCATAGTGAATTCGCTGCCGGAGCAGAATCGGGCCTCGTCGCTGGCCAGCCAGGCCACCATGCCCGCAACTTCCTCCGTCGCGGCCATGCGGCCCAGCGGCGACATGCCTTCATAGGCGGCGCGGGCGGCGGCAGGATCGGCGGACTTGTCGATCAGGTTCACGATCAGCGCGGTCTCGACAACGCCGGGCAAGATGGCGTTGACGCGGATCTTGTACTTCTTGTTGCCGGCATGGACCGCCGCCGACTTTACCAGCGCCACGACCGCCGACTTGGATACCGAGTAGGCGCAGAAATTGCCCATCGCCCGATGTGCGTTCATCGAGGAGTTGACGATGATCGAGCCGGTCGGCCCATCCGGATTGCGCGCCATCAGCCGCATGGCGTGCTGCACGGTCAACATCACACCGGTGAGGTTGACGCCGATGACGGTATTCCAACCCTCGATCGTTATGTCCTCTACACTGGCGTCTCCAGCCTCCGTGCCCGCATTGGCAAAGGCGATGTCGAGCCGGCCGTGCCGATCGGCGATCTGCTGCATCAGACCGTCCCACGCCGAGGCGTCGGTCACATCGTGCCGGATGAAGTCTGCGCCGGTTTCGGCGCAAATCGCGTCGGCCGCGCTCTGGTTCGATCCGGTGAAGATTACCGCAGCGCCTTCCGCGCTCAGCCGCTTCACCGTTTCGGCTCCGATGCCCGAGGTTCCCCCCGTCACCAGCGCCACCTTGCCTTCAAGCCGCACGCCACTCTCCCAAGTGATATTGTCGCACCGATATTTTCGCAACCGGAGCATGACCTATCCCCGCGCGCCGACAACCTATGATTTTGAGCAAGGTGACCTTTTCCCCGCGATCAGGCAGACAGTCACCCAAACAGATTACAATTTTGAGAGGAAGCACACTGTGGCTGAACGCGATCCCGAACTCGCCGTCGAAGCGTCGCCCGAGGTGCTGGGCGCGGACCGCAGCAAGGGCGTCACCTGGGCTGAGTTGATGGGGCAGGATTCGGTGCCGCCGCCATCCTTCCTGCGCGAGGAAAGCTACACCTACCGCGGCTCCGAGCCGATCCCGGTGGAGCGGTACATCAGCGAAGACTTCGCACGATTGGAGCGCGAGCGGATGTGGCCCTACGTCTGGCAATTCGCCGCGCGGGAAGAGGATCTGCCTGAACCGGGTGATTTCATCGTCTATGAAAATGCCGGGCGGTCCTACCTGGTCAGCCGGCAGGACGATGGCTCGATCCGCGCCATGCACAACGTCTGCCTGCATCGCGGGCGCAAGCTGCGGACCGAGGAGGGCACTGCCGACAAGTTCGTGTGCCCGTTCCATGGCTTTGCCTGGAACAAGGACGGCAGCTTCAATTCGATGCCGTGCCAGTGGGACTTTCCGCACCTCAGCGAGCAGAAGCTTGATCTACCCGATGCCGAAGTGGCGCGCTGGCAGGGCTATGTCTTCATCCGCGAGGAAAAGGGCGGTTCCAGCCTGGAGGAGTTCCTGGCGCCGTTGCCGGACCATTTCAAGCGCTGGCGGCATGAAGAATGCGCGACGGTCATGCGCGTGGCCAAGGAAGTTCCGGCCAACTGGAAGGTGGTGATGGAGGCTTTCATGGAAGCCTGGCACACCATCGTCACGCATCCGCAACTGCTACCCTTCACCGGGGATTCCAATGCCGCCTACTGGACCTGGGGCGACAACGTGAACGTCAACCTGGTGCCGTTCGGCGTTATGAGCCCGCACATCGAGGAGGGCCAGGGCGAGCAGTGGATCGTTGACCAGTTCATCAGGTTCAACGGTCGCTCGGCCGACAATTACGAGGAAGCCGCGCGCGACAATCCCATGGCGATCAAGGTGCCGGAGGGCGTGAAGGCGCGCGCGGCACTCGGCGCGGCGATGCGCAGCGCCTATACCCAGTCCACCGGATACGATCACGCCGACGCTACCGATGCCGAGCTGCTGGATGCGCTGGTCTATAACGTCTTCCCCAACTTCTCGCCCTGGGGCGGGTTCATGCCCAACATCGTGTACAACTGGCGCACCGGCAAGACGCCGGACACCTGCATCATGGAAGTGCGCATCCTCTCGCGCATTCCCAAGGGCCAGCCCATCCCGCGCGGTGCTCCGCTCAAGTTCCTGCGGCTGGACCAGAAGTGGACCGAGGCAGCGGAGCTGGGTATCCTGGGCGATGTATTCGAGCAGGATATGGACAACCTGCCGTTCGTGCAGGAAGGTCTTCACGTATCGAAGACCGGCAAGATCAACCTGGGCAATTATCAGGAAATCCGCATCCGCCAGTTCCAGGACACGTTGATGAAGTACATCGGCGGTGAGCTTGGCGGATGGAAACAGGATTAAGCCATGGCGGATCAAGCCGAAAATATCAGCCATCTGCCGCGCATCAATTGCGTCCTGGTGTGTGGCGGCGTCTGGCACGACATGGACTTCGCACGGCTGGAACTGCTCAAGCTGCTGAGTGAAGACCCGTCTGTTCGCACCCGCGTGTTCGAGGATTACGAGAACATCGACGCGCTGCGGCAGGCTGATATCCTGATCACCTACACCTGCGATGTAACGCCCTCGCTGGCGGCGCAGGAAGTCTTGCGGGACTGGTTGACGGCGGGCGGGCGCTGGTATGCCTTGCATGGCACCAATTCGATCCTGCGCCTGCTGGCGGAGGGGCCTGATGCGGGCCTGTGGGATGCGCCGCGCTGGGCTCCGTTGTTTATCGACATGTTGGGCTCTCAGTTCATCTCGCATCCCCCGATCGCGCCTTACACCGTCACCGTAGCAGATCCCGGCCATCCGCTTGTGGCGGGGGTGGAGCCGTTCGAGACCACGGACGAATTGTATCATCTGGAAACGCACGGAGATTTGCATGTGCTGCTGGAAACCGAATGCACGCAGGAAGGCACCGACTTCGTCGAAGCGGCGGATGCGCCGGGCATGCACCCGGTAATGTACCTGAAGGATCACGGGCAGGGCGCGGTGCTGTACAACACGCTTGGGCATTGCCGGGGGCACTATGATCTGCAGCCGATGCTGGATTGGTGGCCTACGGTAGACCGGTGTGCCTGGGACTTGCCCGTCTTCTACGAACTGCTGCGCCGCGGCATTGCCTGGCTGAAGCAACGCCCATCCGCCGCGGCGGCGGATAACTGACGTCCTGGCGATAGCGGGACGTAATCAGAGCCTGTCGGGTCGCACCGGGAGCAGGATCAAACGAGGGGGCAGCCTTGCATGACGAGGCTGCCCCTGATTTTTTCAGTCCAAGACCTGAGCATAGCGATCAAGCGTGGCAAGCGGGGTCTCCGGCCAGCGCGACAGGACCAGCAGCCTCTTGTGGCCCGCGCCGATCGCCAATTCGTCGGTAATGCCCATGCCGCCGTGGAACTGGATCATCTCATGCCCAAGATCGAGCGAGACTTTCGCGATGAAAGCGCGCGCGCCTTGCACGGCTTTTCCAAAGCCTTCCTCGCCATAGGATACCAATGCGAGATTGAGCAGGGCGCGGCTTTGCTCGATCACCGCATATTGCGCCACCATCCGGTGCTGAATCGCCTGGAACGAGCCGATCGCCGCACCGAACTGGCTGCGGGTGCGAACATAGTCCAGCGTATCCGCGAACAGCCGTTCCATAATGCCGAGCGCCTCCGCGCTGCGCCCAAGGCTCGCCATTTGATCGGCAGCTTCGATCGCAATCAGGGCTTCGGAACCCATCCGGGCCAGCTTGTGATCGTAGTCGAGCACGACATTATCCAGCGTCAGCGCCACGGCGACACTGCCATCGGCCATGCGCCACTCTCGTTGCGAGACGCCCGGATGCGTGGCCGGAACCAAAAACAGCGCCTGGCCCTGGCCATCACCCGGCTCTCCGGCAACGCGGGCCAGCACGATGAACCCGTCGGCGCCGGCACCCGCGGCACAGAACGGCTTGACCCCGCTCAAACGCCAGCGTCCTCCTTCGGCAAAAGCGCGTGTCTCCACCCATGACAGATCATCATGCGCGGCTTTTTCCATGCCAGCGAAGGCCAGGCGCTTTTCGCCGGACACCAGATCCGCCGCCAGCGCATCGCGTGTGGTGTCTGGCGCGGTCATCGCAAACAACCGCCCGGCCATCACCACCGATTCCACTATCGGTTCCACAACCAGGCCACGGCCCAGCGCTTCGCAGACTATGGCCACGCCCGTCGCATCTAGGCCCAATCCGCCCACCTCTTCGGGGAAAGGTGCTGCGATCAATCCCATGTCGCCCAGCAGCTGCCAGTTTTCAGGCGAAAACCCGCAGGGCTCTGTCAGAAACTTGCGGCGACTGTCATGATCGTAGCGATCGGCGACGAACCGATCGGCCAGCGCCTTCAACATTTCCTCGTCTTCGTTAAGATCGAAGTTCACGTTCCACTCCCGGTATCCATCGTCCGTAGTATCACCCTGAGGAACGCCATCGCTGCTGAGCAAAAGGCTAGTCACATGCGGCGCTAATCCGGCTGCGCGCGATTGTGCCGCCGCGCCGTGCGGGCTAAGACGATGGGGGAGAAGGATCACAATGGCGCTGCTATCACAGGATCATATCGAGGCCGTGCGGGTGAAGTCGCCCGCCGGAGTGCGATCGGCGGCGGAGGCGCTGCATGCCATCGCCCTGGGTGTCGGCATGCGGGCGGCGCCTGCGCATGACATCGCCGACAAGCGCACGCCCGTCGATGCGGATGGCGCCATTCTCGCCACGGAAGTATTCGGGTGGGACACCGATGAGCGGGTCTGGTGGCGCAATTCGCGTATCGCGCTGGACAGCCCGCTGACCACCGCCTGTCGTTTCGAAAGCCAGCCTTTTTGGGTCAATGCCGAAGGTTTTCGCACGCGTGAAGCGAACGCCTACCTGACATCCATCGATCTCGCCAACTTCGAACACCGCGCGATGACTTGGGCGGCGATCGGGGTGCCGGTGCATTTGCCGTTCGGCCAGATCGGCGCGGTCAGCTTCAACCCGCTCGATCGTGAAAAGACCGATCTTACCGAAGAATTTGAACTCTATTCCGACGCACTCGGGCTCTATGCGCGCACTTTCATCGCCACTTACGTGCAGGTAATGGGTTCGGAGCAGGCGCTGCCTTCGGGAACCCGCTTGTCAAAGCGCGAAGTGGAATGCCTGCGCTGGGCGGCGATCGGCAAGACCGACATGGAGATCAGCATGATCATGTCTCGCAGCCGCGCCACCGTGCGTTTCCATATTCACAATGCTGCCACCAAGTTGAATGCGGTCAACCGCAGCCAGACCGTCTTCAAGGCGGCCCAGCTGGGCTACATCTCGCTTCAGAAGTGAGGTTCTAGCGTCCGGTTTGATCGGGCGTTTGCCGGTTCGTCCCGATCCTCCAGCATCAGCTGCGCGCCACGCAGGCCGACCGCCATCGCCGGTGCGTTGGTATTACCGGTGACATGCCCCGGCATGACCGAGCAATCCGCCACCCGCACCCCCTGCACGCCGTTCACGCGCAAGCGTGGATCGACCACCGCCTGCGGATCGCTGCCCATCCGGCAAGAGCGGATGGCGTGCAGCCCGCAACTTGAAAGGCGGCGGAACATGGCGAGCACGTCCTCGTCACTCTCCACCTCGGCGCCCGGCACCAGTTCTGCGCCGATCATCCGATCGAGCGGCGGCGCATCCATGTAGGTGCGCATCTCGCGCACCAGGGCAATGGCCGACGTGCGATCATGCTGCGTACTGAGGAAATTGTGCAGAATGTTGGGCGCAGCATCGCTGGTCGGCCCGGTGGCGCGCACGCTACTTTCGCTGGTGAGGCGCAGCAGCTGGCCATAGATGGTAACACCGGGCTTGGGATCGATCTTGTCCAGTGGCACCGGGTTCTTGTCGTCCCCGACCTTGAAGGTATAGCCGCCCAGATAGAATTGCGCGTCGGTGCGCCCGTCCGGATGCGCGACGTTGCAGAACGCGCCGACCTCGAAAGGTCCCGTCGCCAGCACGCCGTCGCCGCGCAGCAAATAGCGCAGCATGGCAAATGCCGCACCCAGGCCGAAGAAGCTTTTGTTGGTGCCCTTGCCGCGATCCAGCCTGAACGGCATCGACAAGGACAAATGCTCGATCATGCGCTCTCCCACATCGGGTGAGTGGGCGACCAGCGGGATACCGGCCAATTGCAGTCGTGCTGCATCCCCGATGCCCGAACGTTGCAGCAGCAGCGGGCTTTCCATGGCCCCGGCGCTCACCACGATCTCACCCGCACAGGCAAGATGCCGGGGCTGTCCTTCGATCACCACGTCCAGGCCGACCGCGCGCGTTCCGTCAAAGACGATCCGCTCTGCCATGACGCCGGTCATCACGGTGACGTTGGGCCGTTTGCGCGCTGCGGCCAGATAGGTGCGGGCAGAAGAATCGCGCCGACCGTTGCGGATGTTGTGGCTGTAGTATCCAACACGCGGACCTGCCGTGGCGTTGAGATCATCCACACGCCGCAGCCCCAGCGCCTCGCCCGCCGCGATCATGCTCTCCGCAAGGGGGTAGGTGTAGCAAGCCGGATCCACACGCACTAAGCCGCCGCTGCCACGCATGTCCGAGGCGCCTGCCTTGTGGTCTTCCAGCTCCAGGAACGCCCGCGTCATGCTGGCGCCGTTCCAGCCGGTCGCGCCGCATTCGTTTTCCCATGCATCGTAATCGGCAGGTTCGCCCCGGCTCCAGATCATGCCGTTGATCGAAGACGATCCGCCAAGGCCCTTGCCACGAATCCACACCTCGCCCGCGCCGGGATCGTTCGCGCCTTCCTCGCGCGGCTGGGCGACGTGATAGGCCCACATATGTTCGGGCTTCTTGACCAGCTTGGCGACGCCCTTGGGCAGCGTCACCCAGAAGCTGTCGTTCTCACCCCCGGCTTCCAGCACCAGCACTTGCGACCGGCCATCGGCGCTCAACCGTTCGGCCATGACGCAGCCGGCGCTGCCTGCCCCGACGATGATATAGTCCCATTGCTTGGTCATGGCTGTCGATCTCCCGCCAGCATGGGTCGCATGAACTAGCCGATTGGCTACCCTAGCGTTTTGGTGAGTCAAAATGCGGGCGAGGGCAGGCGTAAACAGTTGTCATGACCGGAGACATCAACCGGGGCGGGAGAGATATGCGCGCCATAGCCCAAGGCCTGTTCACCGACGAGACGCCTCCGCGTCTGATCGGCGGCAAGGATCGGCAAACCGGCCGCATCGTGTTTCCATGCCCGTCGACCATGACCCACGAACCCGTCGCACTGTCGCGGGAGGGCACGTTGTGGTCCTACACCGTGCAGCGCTTTCGACCGAAGAGCCCGCCCTATGCCGGACCTGAGGCTTTCGCGCCGTGGGTGGTCGCCTATGTCGAACTGCCCGGCGAAGTCATCGTCGAGGCGCGGCTGGATGATGTCGCGTTCGAGGATGTGATGGTGGGAATGCCGGTGCTGTTCCAGCCAGGGCTGCTTGATCCCAACGATCCGGCCAGCGCGCTTGTGCCTGCCTTCGTGCCCGTCCCTGTTTCAGCGGAGCTTGTCGCATGAGTGACGTTTGCATCGTCGGCATCGGCATTCACAAGTTCGGCCGCACGGATGGCCTTTCTGGCCTGGATCAAGGCGTCCACGCGGTGCGCGAGGCTATGGCCGACGCCGGAATCGACTGGCCGCAGGTCCAGTTCGCCTATGGCAGTTCCGATGCTGCCGGAAACCCGGACACCATGGTCGATCGCCTGGGCCTGACCGGTGTCCAGTTCATCAATGTGCGCAATGGCTGTGCCGCCGGTGGCTCGGCACTGTTCAGCGCGCAGATGGCGATCAAATCGGGCGAGTTCGACCTGGGTCTGGCGGTTGGGTTCGACAAGCACCCGCGCGGGGCGTTCCATGCACTGCCGGCGGAATACAACTTGCCGGATTGGTATGGCGAAGTGGGCCAGATGGTCACCACGCAGTTCTTCGCCGCCAAGATCATGCGGTATATGAGCCTGTTCGGCATCTCGCAAAAATCGCTTGGGTTGGTCGCGGAAAAGGCGTTCTATAACGCGGTGCACGCGCCGCATGCCTGGCGGCGACAGCCGGTGGCTCTGGAGGAAATCCTGGAAGCGCCCTTGGTCAGCGATCCGTACACCAAGTATATGTTCTGCTCTCCGGCAGAGGGTGGTGTCGCGCTGATCCTGGCCAGCGAGAAAAAGGCGCGCGAACTGGGCAAACCTCTGATCCGGCTCAAGGCCGCGACCATGCGAACGCGCCCGCCGCACAGCTTCGAGGTTTTCGCGCCGTCCGTGGACGTGGTGGCGGACGACACGCGCCCCCGCCCCACAGCATCTCGCATCGCCTCCGCGGACGCTTTCACGGCATCCGGCATTGGCCCTGGCGACATCGATGTCGCTCAATTGCAGGACACCGAAGCCGGGGCCGAGATCATGCACATGGCCGAGAATGGCTTTTGCGCCGATGGCGAGCAGGAGCAGTGGCTGGCAGAGGGCCGCACCGAGATCGGTGGCGCATTGCCGGTGAATACCGATGGCGGTTGCCTCGCTTGCGGGGAGCCGATCGGCGCATCCGGCTTGCGCCAGGTGTACGAGAACGTGGTGCAGTTGCGCGGTGATGGTGGCGGTCGCCAGGTGCCGGGTGATCCGCGCACCGCCTACAGCCACGTCTATGGCGCACCCGGCGTGTCCGCCGTCACGATACTGGAACGCTAAGGCCCATGGACATCGAACTTTCCCCCCAGGATGCGACCTTCCGGGACGAGGTGCGCGCCTTTTTGCAAGACCATCTGCCGGAAGAGGTAAAAGCCGGGGGAGCGGCCACGCCTTCCGTCTTCGTGGAGCCGGAGATCGGCCAGGCGTGGAACGCGGTGCTGCACAAGCAAGGCTGGCTGGGATACCAATGGCCTGCCGCGCATGGCGGCACCGGCTGGACGCCGATCCAGCGTTATCTCTTTGAAAAGGAATGCGCGCGGGCCGGCGCGCCCAACCTGACGGTGCTGGGCCTGAAGTTGCTGGCCCCGGTAATCTATACCTTTGGAACCGAGCAGCAGAAGAGCCACTACCTCCCCCGTATCCTCAGCGGCGAGGACTATTGGTGCCAGGGCTTCTCGGAGCCGGGCTCCGGATCGGACCTTGCCAGCCTGAAGACCCGCGCGTTGCGCCAGGGCGATCACTACGTCGTCAACGGGTCCAAGATTTGGACAACTCATGCCCATCACGCCACCGGCATGTTCACCCTGGTGCGCACCAATGCCGAGGTGAAGAAGCAGGCGGGCATCTCTTTCCTGCTGATCGACCTCGCCAGCCCCGGCGTCTCGGTCCGACCGATCCTGACGACGGCGGGCGATCACGAGGTCAATCAGGTGTTCCTGGAAGACGTGATCGTTCCGGTCGAGAACCTGGTCGGCGAGGAAGGGCAGGGGTGGACCATAGCCAAGTTCCTGCTGGAAAACGAGCGTGGCGGATCCTGCCATGCGCCCAAGCTCAGCTACGATCTTGACCAGATCGAGCAAGCCGCCGCGCATGAAAGCGATGGCCGGGGCGGCAAGCTTGCCGATCAGAAGGACTGGAAGCGCAGGGTGGCGACGACGCGCTTGTCGGTGAATGCGCTGGAGATGATCGAACTGAAGATCATTTCGGAAATCGCCAAGGGACGCGCGCCCGGGCCGCAAACATCGCTGACCAAGCTGCTCGCGTCTAACCTGCGGCAGGAAATCGATCTGCTGGCGGTGGATCTTTACGGCCCCGCCGGCTTGCAACTGGAAACAGACCGCCCGCTTTATGGGGATAACGCACCATCCGCCGTGCATTCGAAGGGCGCGCAAGTCGCGTCCGCGCGCTATCTCAACAGCAGGGCGTGGACGATCTTTGGCGGGACCAACGAAGTCCAGAGCACCATCATAGCCAAGTCGGTGCTGGGTCTTTGAAGGCCCCTCACGATAACGATGGGCGCGATAACGAGAGGAATGCCCGATGCAATTGAACCGCGAAGCGTTGACCCGCGCTTACCGGCAGATGAAGCTGATCCGCGAGTTCGAGGAACGGCTTCATGAAGAAATCCAGACCGGCGAGATCGCGGGTTTCACCCACCTTTATTGCGGCCAGGAAGCGGTCGCGGTGGGCGTGTGCGAACACCTGACCGACCGTGACAAGATCGTCTCCACCCATCGCGGCCATGGCCACTGCCTGGCCAAGGGCTGCGATGTCGAAGGCATGATGAAGGAGATCTGGGGCAGTCAGGAAGGCTTGTGCAACGGCAAGGGCGGTTCGATGCACATCGCCGATATCGACAAGGGCATGCTGGGCGCCAACGGCATCGTCGGCGCCGGCGCGCCGATCGCGGTGGGCGCGGCACTTTCCAACAAGATCGACGGTCCGGATGCCGAGGGCAAGCTGGCGGTGGCCATCGCTTTCTCCGGAGACGGCGCCTGCAACCAGGGCACCACGTTCGAGGCGATGAACCTGGCCGTGGTCACCAAGGCCCCCACGATCTTCGTGTTCGAGAACAACCACTATTCCGAGCATACCGGCGTCGACTACGCGGTCGGCACCACCCGCGATATCGCCAGCCGCGCCGAAGCGTTCGGCATGAAGGTCTGGCGTGCTGATGGTACCGACTTCTTCGCGGTGTATGATACCTTCCGCGACGTGCTGGAATATGTGCGTACCCCCGGCAATGGCCCGGCAGCGGTGGAGTTCGACACCGAACGCTTCTTCGGCCACTTCGAAGGCGATCCGCAGCGCTATCGCGGCGAGGGTGAACTCGATCGCCTGCGCGCCGAGCGGGATTGCATCAAGATCTTCCGTGCCAAGGTGAGCGGCGCTGCGCTGCTGGATGAGGCCGATCTGGACAGCCTCGACACCGATGCCCTTTCCGCCATCGAAAACGCCGTCACCGCGTCTCGCGCCGCGGCTCGCCCGCAGCCTGAGAACGTGCTCGACAACGTTTACATCAGCTACTGATTGCAGGACCCAAACCCATGGCAAAGATGATGTATCGCGATGCGATCCGCAACACGATCTTCCAGGAGATGCAGCGCGACGAACGCGTGGTGGTCCTAGGTGAGGACGTGGTGGGGGGGAACGGCACCGCCGGTGGTCCCGAGGCGATCGGCGGCATCTGGTCGACTTCGGTCGGTCTTTACGACGCTTTCGGCCCCGATCGCGTGATTGATACGCCGATCAGCGAAAGTGCGATCATGGGCGCGGCCGGTGGTCTGGCGCTGGCCGGCAAGCGCCCGGTGGCGGAGATCATGTTCGCGGACTTCATCGGCGTGTGCATGGACCAGTTGTGGAACCAGATCGCCAAATTCCGCTACATGTTCGGCGGCAAGTCGATCTGCCCGGCGGTGATCCGCATGCCGTGTGGCGCGGGATATAACGCCGCTGCGCAGCACAGCCAGATGATCAGCCAGTTCGTCACCAACATGCCGGGCATCAAGGTTCTCATGCCGGCCACCCCCGCCGATGCCTGCGGCCTTCTGCGCCAGGCGATCCGTGACGATGATCCCGTGGTCTTCCTGGAACACAAGTTCCTCTACGCCATGAGCGGCGAGGTGCCCGATGATCCCGATTTCGTGATCCCCTTTGGCCATGCGCGTCTCGCGCGGGCGGGTCAGGATGCAACCATCGTCGCTTCGGGCATGATGGTCAGCTATGCCGAGACCGCCGCAGACGACCTGGCGCAGGACGGTATCGGCTGCGATGTGATCGATCTGCGCACCACCTCGCCCATCGACGAGGAAGCCATCCTGGACTCGGTCGAGGTGACCGGTCGCATGGTGGTGGTGGACGAGGCGCCGCCGCGCTGCTCGCTGGCGACGGACATCTCCGCGCTTGTGGCCCAGAAGGCCTTCGCCAGCCTCAAGGCCCCGATCGAGATGGTCACGCCCCCGCACACGCCGGTGCCTTTCGCTCGTGAGCTTGAGAGCGCCTACTTGCCCAGCCCCGCGAAGATCGCGGCGGCTGTGCGCAAGTCGCTCGAATACCGGTGAGGAGGCCGCTGTCATGAGCCGCATCCGCGCATTCACCATGCCCAAGTGGGGCATAGAGATGACCGAAGGCACCATTGCCGATTGGACCGTGAAGGAAGGTGACAGCTTCAAACGCGGCCAGACCCTGTGCCTGATCGAGACCGCCAAGATCACCAACGAGGTTGACGCCGAATACGACGCCACCGTGCGCCGGATCATCGTCGGCGGCGGCAGCGAGGCCGAGCCGGTCGGCGCGCTGCTGGCGGTCTTTGACGAGGGCGATCACTCGGAGGAAGAGATCGACGCGTTCGTTGCCTCGTTCAAACCGGCCGAGGGCGGCATCGCCAAGGGAGCCGCCAGCGCCAAGGCCGCTGCACAGGAAGACGCTCAAAGCGCGCCTGCTCCCGCCGCTGAGAAGCCGCGCATCCGGATCGAGACGAACCGCCCGATCAGCCCTGAAGCCCTGCGTCTGGCAGAGGATGAGGGCGTCGATATCGCGGACATCGAAGGCTCCGGGCGGCAGGGCCGCATCACCCATCAGGACGTGGTCAAGGCTCTGCGAGGCCCATCCGGCAGTGCGCCCAGGGGTGCGCTGACGCTGGATGCGGAAGACTTCAAGGTCTTCGCCTCGCCGCTGGCCCGTCGCCTTGCCGCGATCCACGGCATTGCTCTGTCGGGATTGACCGGCACCGGGCCACGCGGGCGCATCTCAAAGGCGGATGTGCTGGCGATTGCTCCCCAGCCCGCCAGCGCGACGGCCCCCGCGATGGCGGCATTCGTCGCGGGTGACAACCGGCCCGATATCGTCCCGTTCGATCGCGTGCGAAAGGTTGTCGCGCAGCGGCTGACCCAGGCCAAGCAGGATATCCCGCACTTCTACTTGCGCACATCGGCCCGCGCCGATGCCCTGCTGGAAATGCGCAAGACCGCTAATCTTGTGCTAGGCAGCAAGGCATCGGTGAACGACTGGATAGTCAAGGCCAGCGCCATGGCGCTAGCCCGGCACCCGGACGTCAACGTGCAGGTGCATGGCCAGGAGATCCACCGCTTTCCTCACGCCGACGTGTCGATCGCGGTGGCCAGCCCAAAGGGTTTGGTGACGCCAGTGGTGCGCCAAGCCAACCTCATGCGCATCGATCTGCTCGCCGCCGAGACCCGTCGCCTGATCGACAAGGCCCAGGGCAAGGGGCTCAGCATGACGGATATGGAGGGCGGCACCTTTTCGGTGTCCAACCTCGGCATGTTCGGGATCGAGAGTTTCGATGCCATCATCAATCCGCCGCAAGGTGCGATCCTGGCGGTGGGTGCCGCATTGCGCCAACCGATCGAGACGGCAGGGGGCGGCATCGGCTTTGAAACCCGCATCTCGTTCACGCTCTCGGTCGATCACCGCGCGATCGACGGCGCGGCCGGGGCGCAGTTCCTGCAGACGTTGAAGTCACTCATCGAAGAACCCGCCGGCCTCTTCGCCTAAGGAAACGCCATGACCGATCAACTCGCCAGCGCTGTACGACCCGGCCCTCTCAAACGGCTGGGCGATGTCATCCAACTCGCCTTCTTTCCGACCGACTTCGACGCGACGATGAAGTACTGGATCGAGACCGTCGGCGTCGGCCCGTTCTTTGTCCTGAACGATGTCCGGCTGGACGACATGAAGTACAAGGGCCAGCCCACCGACGCCACGTTCACCATGGCGATCGGATACTGGGGCGACATCCAGATAGAGCTGATCAAGACCGATAGCGATGCGCCTTCGCTCTACAGCGGCGAATACGCCGTGCGTGACCGCTTGCACCACGTTTGCGTGTTCGTGGAATCCATCGACGAAGCCCGAGCCGCCTGCGCCGCCGTAGGGGCCGAGGTCATTGTCGAAGGCAAAGTCGGCCCTGACGGCGCGGTGATCTACGTCGATCCCGGCCAGGGCCCGGGGCACGTCATCGAATATCTCCAGCCCATGGCCGGGTCGGAAGGCCTGTTCCAGATGATGAAGGACGCCGCCCGCGATTGGGACGGCTCCGACCCGGTACGCGTGTTGCAGTAAAGGGGTATATCACTCCCAGCCGCTATTCCTTCGGCGCGGAGGTATCGATCCGCACTTTGGGATTGCCTGCCCCGCGGCGCAGTTCGTCGATGAAGCGGAATAGTGGGGCGGGGGGGCGCACGGGTTCTTCGGAGTGATCAACCCCGTCCCAGAACTCCGCCCAGGTCGGGAAGGCGGAGTGAAAGCCGCCCGTTTGCCATTCCATGCCCTCCCAGCGCAGCTTGGCTTCGCCTCCGCCGACGGGTGGATTCAGCGCGTCGCACTGGAACCAGTAGAGCGGCGTCCGCCGCTGGAAATACCATATGCCATCCCTGCGTTCGTACCGATCTAGATAGCACATGATCTCATGCATCCAGACGTCGGGATGCTCAAGGTCGTTGCGCGAATAGACCAGGCCGGTAGCGAGGTCCGGGCTTTCGAAATCGATGACATGCCCGTTGATGCCATGTGCGCTGCCGATGAGTGATCCACGCAGCACGTTGGCATACCACTTCTTCAACGCCGCACGGCCGCTCTCGGTCTTCGAGACGCGGTAGTCCTCGGTGAAGAGATTCACGAGGGAATCGAAATCCCGCATATCGAC
>NZ_CAXYKL010000084.1:0-5926 GCF_964277725.1 uncultured Novosphingobium sp.
CTCAGCATCGCCGACGGCAAGGGCGAAGTCGTATCTGTCACCACAACGATCAACGGCTATTTCGGCAGTGGCATCGCGGTGGATGGCTACATGCTCAACAACGAGCTGCCCGATTTCGACGCGGCCCCGGCGAAGGACGGCTATCTGGTGGTCAATCGAGTCGAGGGCGGCAAGCGGCCGCGCAGTTCGATGTCGCCGACGATCGTCTATGGTCCGGACGGCAAGGTGCGCCTGGTGATCGGCGCGGCGGGCGGATCGACGATCATCTGCCAGGTGGCCAAGGCGCTGATCGGCGTGATCGACTGGAACATGAGTGCGCAGGACGCGATCGCCATGGGCCTCGTCTTCGCGCCCGGCATCAAAGCCGGCGTGATTGAACAAGGCACCGAGCTGGAAGCGATGTTGCCGCAGTTGCTGGCGCTGGGTGAGACGCTGAAGATCGGCTCGCTCGGGCTCAAGGCCAACGCGGTGGAGTTCGTCGACGGTCAGTGGCGCGGCGCCGCCGATCCGCGCAGTGAAGGCGTGGCGATGGACACCGCAGGCCACGTCAGCGTAATCGCAAGGCGCGCCAACGATTTGAACGGCGCGCACGAATAGAGCGACCTAGTACACGGGAAGAGAGAGGATCGACCGATGCCAGCCGGCATGCAGCTCAGCGATTTCGCGCAAGCGCCCAACCTCGTCTCGCTCTTCCTGCGCCGCGCAGATGCGTTGGGGGACAAGCCGTTTCTGCGCACCAAGCATGACGGGCGATGGCTGGCAATCACCTGGCAGGAGGCCGCGCGGCAGGTCTGCATCATCGCTGAACGCCTGCGCACGATCGGCCTCCAATCGGGAGACCGCGTGGCCATCGTGTCGGAGAATCGGCCCGAGTGGTGCATCGCGGATCTGGCTATCATGGCGGCAGGCTGTGTCACCGTGCCCGCTTACACCACCAACACGACTCGCGATCATCTGCACGTCCTGCAGAATTCCGGCGCGCGGGCGGTCATCGTTTCCAATGCCAAGCTGGCCGGGGCGCTGCTACCGGCCGTGATCAAGAGCGATTGCTGCGATCATGTTATCACGCTCGAACCGATGCGCTCCACCGGGCAAAGCGGGTTCGCCGTTCACGAATGGGCGGGGCTGAAGCTGGGCGATACTCCCGCCGCTCGCGCTGCAGTGGACGCCCGCATTGCCACGATCAGCCGCGCGGATCTGGCCTGCATCATCTACACCAGCGGCACGGGCGGTGCGCCGCGCGGCGTGCGCCAGCACCACGGCATGATCCTGACCAACCTTGCCGGCGTGGCCCAAGTGATCGACGAGGATTTCGGCTGGACCGATGACGAGGCGATGCTCTCGTTCCTGCCGCTCAGCCATGCCTACGAGCATACCGCAGGGCAATTCGTGCCGATCGGGCTGGGCGGCCAGATCTACTACGCCGAGGGTCTGGAAAAGCTGGCCGCTAATATCGAGGAGACGCGGCCTACGCTGATGGTCGTCGTCCCCCGCCTCTTCGAAGTGCTGCGCGCGCGGATCATCAAGCAGGCCGAAAAACAGGGTGGGGCCGCCGCCTGGCTGATGGGCAAGGCGGTGGGCATTGCCAACCGCAAGGCGGCGGGCAAGGGCACGCTCGGCGATCGCGGCGTAAACTTGCTGCTGGGCCCCACGCTGCGGCCAAAAATCCGCGCGAAATTTGGCGGGCGGCTGAAAGCGCTGGTATCCGGCGGTGCTCCGCTGAACCCCGAGATCGGCATGTTCTTCGAGGCGATCGGCGTGATGCTGCTGCAGGGCTATGGCCAGACCGAGGCTGGGCCGGTGATCAGCTGCAACCGCCCACGGGCCGGGATCGCCATGGACACCGTCGGGCCGCCGCTGCCGGGTGTGAAAGTGCGTATGGCCGAGGACGGCGAAATCCTGGTCGGTGGCGAGCTGGTGATGCACGGATACTGGGACAATGCCCCCGCCAGCGAGGCTGTGCTGCAGGACGGCTGGCTGCACACCGGCGATATCGGCGAATTTGACGCCAAGGGCCGCATCCGCATCACCGACCGCAAGAAGGACATGATCGTCAACGACAAGGGCGACAATGTCTCGCCCCAGAAAGTCGAATCGATGCTGACGCTGCAGCCTGAAATCGGACAGGCGATGGTGACGGGAGATCGCCGGCCCTACGTCGTCGGCCTGATCGTGCCGGACCGCGAGTGGGCGGACAATTGGGCCGAAACGCACGGGGTGGCAGCTTCGAACCTCAATGATGATCCCGCATTCAACGTCGCTCTGCGCGCCGCTGTCGACCGGGTGAACCTGGAGCTTTCCGTGATCGAAAAAGTGCGGCGCTTCACATTGGCCGAGGAGCCGTTCGCGATCGAGAACGAGGAAATGACGCCCAGCCTCAAGATTCGCCGACACAAGATCAAGGCACGCTATGGTGAGCGGCTTGACGCCCTTTACCGTTGAACCGTCATATCACGCCGCTTCCTTGGCGATCCATTCGGGATAAAAACTGGGCTCGCGATCGGACCAGCCCGGCGCGGTGGCTGCGGCTTCGCTGATCGAGTGCAGCAGCAGCTTGCGCCGCTCGGGCGCGATCTGCGGCAGGGCAGCCGCTCCGCAGAACGCCCCGGGCAACCACGGCCGCGACCATGCGCCCAGCAGCCGCTCATACAAAAAGCGATAGGCGGAGAAACCTCCCAGCCGGCCATGGCCCAGATCGAGCGCGGTCATTCGCACCAGCCGGGCGAAGAACTCTCCCGGTATGTCGTAACCCTGATCCTCACGCAGCATAGCGCGCATCGGCTTCAGGTCTTGATAGGCGACGTATTGGCGGCGGATCGAGTCCACTTCGGCATCGGATCGCGCCCACAGCTTGAACGCATCCTGCCGCCCCAGCCCGATATCGAGGCTGCGCTTGATGTAACGCTGCTCACACGGAGTGAAGCCTGCAAACTCGCGAAGTTCGCTGATGGTGACGCTGGTGGTGGTGCCGGCACGGTTCATGATCGTGACCCCCTGTCTGCCGCGGCGGAAAGGACATGCTTCGCCGCGCACCGTCAGAACACCACAGGCAGGTTACAAAGCCGTTAACCACCACGCGCGGCGGTTCCGCAGGTCGGCACGCAACCCGGCGGACCCGATACCACGCCCCAATGGCGCGGATCAGGTTAGATCAGATCAGGCCCGCCAGGGGGCTGGAAGGATCGGCGTACTTGCGCGTCGCCATCCGGCCCGCAAGATAGGCATCGCGTCCCGCCTCCACCGCCAGGCGCATCGCGCGCGCCATGCGAATCGGGTCCTTGGCTTCGGCGATGGCTGTGTTCATCAGCACGCCTTCGCAGCCCAGTTCCATCGCCACCGCCGCATCAGATGCCGTGCCGACTCCTGCATCGACCAGCACCGGCACCTTGGCGCCCTCCACGATCAGGCGGATCGTCACCCGGTTCTGGATGCCCAGGCCCGAACCGATCGGCGCGCCCAGCGGCATCACCGCCACCGCGCCTGCGTCTTCCAGCTGCTTCGCTGCGATCGGATCGTCCACGCAATAGACCATAGGCAGGAAGCCTTCCTTGGCGAGCACCTCGGTCGCTGCCAACGTCTCGCGCATGTTGGGGTAGAGCGTGCGCGCTTCTCCCAGCACTTCCAGCTTCACCAGGTCCCATCCCCCGGCCTCGCGCGCCAGCCGCAGCGTGCGGATCGCATCCTCGGCATTGAAGCACCCGGCGGTGTTGGGCAGGTAGGTAACCTTCTTGGGATCTATGAAGTCCGTCAGCATCGGCGCCTTGGGGTCCGACACGTTGACGCGCCGCACCGCCACGGTGACGATCTCGGCCCCGCTGGCTTCCAGGGCCGCTGCGTTTTGTGCAAAGTCCCGGTACTTTCCGGTGCCCACGATCAGCCGCGAGCGAAAGGTGCGGCCAGCCACGCTCCACGTATCGTCCGAAGGCGCGAGGTGATCGCCACCGCCAACGAAGTGCACGATCTCCAGCTTGTCACCGTCCGCCAGCTTCACGTCCGCCAGCGTCGAGCGCGGAACGATCAGCGCATTGTGCTCCACCGCCACTTTCGCGGGATCAAGCTCCAGGCTGGAGACGAGGTCGGCGATGGTCGCGCCGGCAGCAGCGCGGCGGGTTTCGCCATTGACGGTAAGGTTCAGATCGGCAGTCATAGGCCTGCGACATAGCGCTCAGGCAGACTTGTGCAAGCTGTGCCCTTGCAAGTTGCGCATGTGCGCGGTCGCCACCAGGCAAACGCCCAGTATGGTCAGAACCGCCTCGGGAAGGCCATGGCCGACGAACAGCGCAGCAGTCATCAGCGACAAGCCTACGCCGCCCAGGATCAGTGGCTCGATCCGGCGATGCCGCAGTACGCCAAACCCCAGAGAGATGGCACCGATGGCAACGGCCAGCGCCAGCCCGATCTCATGAATTTCCGGCGCGAGCAGAAACTGCCCGCCCAGGCCCAGAACGCCGACCAGCACGATTCCCAGAATGCAATGTACCGCGCATAGACCCGACAGCAGCACGCCGAAGCGATCCATACGCTCTCGAATCGGGTGGGCTGGCTGCGGCATGACCACCTAGATATGTGATGTTGTAACATTCGACAACCCGCCATCGTCATAAAGAGGTATCGCGCCTCTCGCTTGGACAGATTGCCCCACCCCCATCGCCCCCTTGCGCATCGCCGGGCACGAAGGCAGGGACAACCCGATGAAAAGGCACGACGGAAAACCGATCATCGGCACCAGTGACGACATCATTCCGATGGTGCGCTGGCTGCTGATCGTGGCGGGGCTGATCCTGGCGATCGTTGTCGTCGGCGGGATCACCCGGCTGACCGAATCGGGCGTTTCGATCGTCGAATGGAAACCCGTGACAGGAGCCCTCCCGCCCTTGACGCAAGGGCAGTGGCAAGCCGAATTCGCAGCCTACCAGCAGACCCCGCAATACACCCAGATCAACGGGCCTGCCGGGATGACCCTGGCGACCTATAAGTTCATCTACTTCTGGGAGTGGGTTCACCGCCTGATCGCCCGCGTGATCGGCCTGGCCTTCGCGGTGCCGCTGGCGTGGTTCTGGCTGCGCGGAACGATACCGGGCGGCTACAAGCCGCGGCTGCTGGCGTTGCTGGCCCTGGGTGGACTGCAAGGGGCGGTGGGCTGGTGGATGGTCAGTTCGGGCATCGTCAACGATGTGAAAGTCAGCCACTTTCGCCTTGCCGCGCATCTGCTGGTTGCGCTGACGACTTTGGCGGGGCTTGTCTGGACCGCGCTGGATCTGCTCGCCTTGAAGCGCGGGGAACCGCGTGCTCGAGTGCCGGGCCTTGGCATCGCCGCGCTGGCGATCGTGGCGATACAGTTGTTTTACGGCGCGCTCCTGGCAGGTCTGCGTGCCGGTGTCGTCGCGGGGGCCGGTTGGGGCAGCTGGGATGCCTGGCCGCTTATGCAGGGCCACTTCTTCCCCGAAGGCGTGGAAGCGGCATTGGTGCCGTTCAGCGATCCATACTTCGTCCACTGGTTCCACCGCTGGTGGGCCTGGGCGGCCGTCATTGTGCTGATCATGTTGGCGCGACGGATCAAGGCGAAGCACCGTCCGGTATCGGTGGCGATCCACGCGGCGTTCGGCACGCAGATCCTGCTGGGCATCTTCACCGTATGGTCGGGCGTGACTTTGTGGATCGCCGTGGCGCACCAGTTCGTCGGCGCGCTGGTCCTATGCGCCACGGTCTGCGGCGTTCACGCCCTGGGACGGCGGCCAGCCACGGGGCGCATCTAGACGACTGCGCCCAAGACGGTATCATTTTACCTCTCTGGAAAGTGGCCTCCAGCTTGACTTAGCTGCCGATCTGCACGATTGGGCCGCCTTCTCGCGCTGCCGGAGAATCGGTTGGGCGCGAAACGGATATAGGGATAGACCAGCCATGAAGGCGCTCACGAAGGTCACCC
>NZ_CAXYKL010000085.1:0-3634 GCF_964277725.1 uncultured Novosphingobium sp.
AGCTCCTCCCACTTGGTCTCCAGCTTGAAGCCGAAGTGCGCGGCAAGGCTGGAGAGCACCTGCATGTAGTACGGGCTGGGCGGGTTCGACTTGGCCCAGGGCACGACCGCGCCCTGCTTCAGGCTAAGGCCTTCGTTGGGGACCACCAGCTGGGGATCGAACAGCAGCTTCTCGCCCAGGCCGTCGCAGGCCGGGCACGCGCCTTGCGGGGCGTTGAACGAGAACAGGCGCGGCTCGATCTCCTCGATGGTGAAGCCGCTGACGGGGCAGGCGAACTTCTCGGAGAAGACGATGCGGTTGGCCGGCAGGCCAGCGCCTTTGAGGGCCTGCTTGGGCTCCGCCCCTCCCTCACCGTTCGTGTCGAGCGTCGTCGAGACACGTTTCGCACCGCGCTTGGGTTTCTCGCCTTCGCTCGACACCAAAGTAGGTGCGGCGTTTAGCTCAGCCACCGTGGTATCGGCCAGATCGACATAGGCCAGCCCTTCGGCCAGCTTCAGCGCCTGCTCGAACGAGTCCGCCAGACGCGTCTCGATGCCCGCCCGCACCGCGATACGGTCGATCACCACTTCGATGTCGTGCTTGTACTTCTTGTCGAGCGCCGGCGCGTCCTCGATCTCATAGAACTCGCCATCGATCCGGACGCGGGTGTAGCCGGCGCGCTGCCACTCGGCCAGTTCCTTGCGGTACTCACCCTTGCGACCGCGCACGACGGGCGCGAGCAGATAGGCGCGGGTGCCTTCGGGCAGGGCCATCACCCGGTCGACCATGTTGGACACCGTCTGCGCCTCGATCGGCAGGCCGGTAGCGGGCGAATAGGGGATGCCGACGCGCGCCCACAGCAGGCGCATGTAATCCCAGATCTCGGTTACCGTGGCGACGGTCGAGCGCGGGTTGCGGCTGGTGGTCTTCTGCTCGATCGAGATCGCGGGGCTGAGGCCGTCGATATGTTCGACATCGGGCTTCTGCATCATCTCAAGGAACTGGCGCGCATAGGCGCTCAGCGATTCGACATAGCGGCGCTGCCCCTCGGCGTAGATCGTGTCGAACGCCAGGCTCGACTTGCCCGAGCCGGAAAGCCCGGTGATGACGATCAACTTGTCGCGGGGCAAGGCAATGTCGATGCCCTTGAGGTTATGCTCGCGCGCGCCGCGCACGGTGATGTGGGTCAAGCTCATGGGCAGCGGTGTTCCGGAAATGTTCGAGTCGGTCAAGCCGGTGGCGTGGCGCAGGATGTGGGGGCCGATCCTGATATTGCAACGCGGCCCCGACGGTCACGACGCCGCTGCGTTTCTGTGCCGCATCGGGATCGACAACCAGCTCTTTTTCATACCAAATCACTGAAAAACCAAGCCGTTCACCAATTCGTAACTTTTTTCACATGGATACTTCTACGAACTTGATTCTGTCATCTTCGCGGTCTAGTGCGGCCAGCAACAAGCCTGAAGTTCATCGGCGTCGCATCTAAGTCGATTTCTGTAGATCGCGTGCCAGAACTCATCCGGTATTCCCTCTATAGTTGTCATTCTGACGAAGAGCGGCCGTTCGTGCTGCCTGACATGGTGGTTGGCTTTTGCCTGTTCGCTTCGACAACGCGTGTTGTTCGGTGTGATGGCTGTTGCCTGTCTTATGTTTGGCATCGCGAGCCGCCTGATAGGAAAACCTTGTCTCATGACCCTCAAGACCTTCGCGTTCATCGCGCTCGCTTCCGTTACCCTGCCCGCCACCGCTTCGGCCGCTTCGGTCGATGCCAACCGCGTCGAAGTTTCGCGCGAAGTGCAGTATGGCGACCTTGACCTTGCCAGCGCGCAAGGCCGCGGCCGTTTCGATGCGCGCATCAACTCCGCCGTTCGCTCGGTTTGCGGCACCGCGGACTCGCGTGACCTCAAGGAAATGGCACAGATGCGCCGCTGCCGCCGTGAGGCGCTGGCCCTTGCCACCACCAATCGCGAACTCGCCATCGCCCAGACCGCGCGCCGCACCGGCGTCGCGATGGCTGCTGTCACCGAGCGCAAGCTGGGTCAGTGATCTGAAAGAGGCAGGAGCGGCGGTGCGTGCCGCCGCCCCTGACCTTTTGGCCCATGCGGCCTATCGATCTGCGCCAGGCAAAGTAATTACGTGCCTATTGCCTGTAAGTTATCGAACTGACCTATTCGCGTTATTGGTTTTCAACAGTTGGATCGGCCTGACTTGGCCAGATGCCGACCGTTGCTTTAAGCCGTCGCGATGCATCACGGCTTTCGAAACCTTTCCATGGCTGTTATCGCCGCCACCACGCTGGCGGCATGCGGGGGGCACTATCGCCCGGTCACTGATACGCCGGTGCGGATCGGCGCGCCCTACACCGTGCGCGGTACGACCTACGTTCCGGCGGCAGAGCCCAGCTATGATATGCTGGGTTACGCCAGCTGGTATGGCTCGGAAAGCGGCAACCGCGTCGCCAACGGCGAGAAGTTTCGCCCCGGCTGGATCACCGGCGCGCATACCACCTTGCCATTGCCCACCTATGTCGAGGTGACGTCGCTGACCTCGGGGAAACGCATCCTGGTGCGTCTCAACGATCGTGGGCCGTTCAGTTCGCGCACGCGCATCATCGATCTTTCGCGCGGGGCCGCCGAACTGCTCGGCATGCGGGAGCGGGGGCGCGGTCCGGTGCGGGTGCGCGTCGCCCAGCCTTCCGAACGCGATCGCGCGGCACTGCGCAAGGGCAAGACGGCTTCCGATTTGGCACCGCTACCACCCAGCGTCCTGGCCACCTTGCGCGAACGCTTCGTCCGGGGCGTCGGCCCGCTTTGACGCGGGAGCGGGAACCTCCCCCCGATCCGCCGCATTGCATCAGGCAGATGTGATAACGGAGAGCGCCATGATCGAGACATCGCCCAACCATTCCATCGGCGACGAAATCCCCTATCGCCGCAGCACGATGGACCGGCGGACCGGTTCGCTGGTTTTCGACAAGCGACTGGATGAGAAGCTGGCCGAGGGCAGCCCCCAAAGCACCGCCACTTCGCCTGCAAAGCACACCGGTCGCTGACCGAGACCCTACCCCCGCCGCCTACCTTCCAGGCCTGGCGGCGGGCGAGCGCTTACGCCAGCAGCGCTGCCCAGGTGCCCGCGCCGACCACGCCGTCGGGCGTAATGTCCCGCGCTTTCTGGAAAGAGGTGACGGCGGTCTTCGTCCCGGGCCCGAATGCGCCGTCCGGCTTAAGCCCCAGCAACGATTGCAGCCGCGACACGGCCTCGCCACTGTCCCCCAATTGGAGAACGGGAGCAGCGGACGGTCTGGCCGGTGTGAACGCGGCAAACGCCGCGGCCATCCTCCGGTCGTAGGCATTCTCGGCGAAGGCCGGCCCATTGTAGTCTCGCGCGAACGCCGTCCAGTCCTGCCGGCGAAGTTCATCGTCGAGACCACGTGAGCGGATGAAGGTGACGAAGCCATCAAGCTGCGCCGGTTCGCCCGATTTAATAGCGGATACGAACCCGTCGATCGAGCTATGGCCGGCAGCCTGATGATTGAAACCCATCAGCTGGAACTTGCCCCAACTGGCGGATTCCAGCGCCGCCTTGCGGTCTAGCGCGATGGCGCGGCGCAGGCGATCGTATTCGCGCACACCGCCCAGATATCCCCCACGCTCGA
>NZ_CAXYKL010000086.1:0-10624 GCF_964277725.1 uncultured Novosphingobium sp.
GCCGCGATTGCCTAGATCAACCCGGTACGGCCGCTCCGCAAAGGGGCGGCCCTTGTTGTTTTTGCGCCGGATGCTCTTTCGTTCGTCCGGCATCGATCGGGACCAAGAGACATGAGCCAGCCCACTCCGCTGATGCCGCACGCGACCGCTTCGTGGCTGGTCGACACCACGGGCCTCACTTTTGAGCAGATCGCCGAATTCTGCGGCCTGCACATCCTGGAAGTGCAGGCGATGGCGGATGATCTGGCCTCCAGCAAGTACACCGGCCGTGATCCCGTCCGCTCGGGCGAGTTGACGATGGAGGAGATCGAGAAGGGCCAGGCCGATCCCGCCTACAAACTGAAGATGCAGAAGGCGCCGGTCACCGTCAGCCGCACCAAGGGCGCGCGCTACACGCCGGTTTCCAAGCGTCAGGACAAGCCGGACGGCATCGCCTGGATCCTGCGCAACCACGCCGAAGTGTCCGATGCGCAGATCGGCAAGCTGATCGGCACCACCCGCAACACCATCGCCGCGATCCGCGATCGCAGCCACTGGAACATCAGCAACATCACGCCGAAGGACCCGGTGACGCTGGGCCTGTGCTCGCAGCGCGAGCTGGACGCGATCGTCGCCAAGGCCGCCAAGAAGGCCGGCATCGAGGACGATGGCCGCGATGACGAGCGTCTCGGCGATGATCGCCAGGCTCTGTTGGAAGAGCTGCGCCAGGAGCGAGAAGATGCGCGCGTCGCCGCCAGCGAAGCCGCACAGGAAGCCGAAGCCGCCGCCTGGCTTGAAGCCAAGCGCGCCGCAGAAGCGGAAGAACGCCGGGGTTGAGTTCTACGAGCGAGGGGCGGGTTGGCTCGCCTCTCGTTTGTCCCAAAAAACCCATAACGCCGTTCGTGTCGAGCGTAGTCGAGACGCTTTTGCGTAGAATCGCCATGTCTCGACTTCGCTCGACACGAACGGGATGCGGGATCAAGTGACGGCGATATTCGAGATAGCGCGTCCATTTGGCGCCAGAAAGTAGAGATCCCGAAGCGCGTTCAGGTTGATGAGGCCGGAGCGCCGAAGTCGCGGACGCCCCAGCGCCTTGTATAAACTCAGCCCTCGGCTTCCACGGTGGGAGAGGCCAGCACCAGTCGCGCCAGTTCCGATGGCTGCTCCACAACGGCGGCAGGGCGGGATACCGGCTGGGCCTGATTCGAACGCGGGGTCAGCCGGCCGTCCAGCTGCGCGCCTTGTTCGATCGTCAGTGCATCGTAGATGATGTCGCCGCGAATGCGTGCGGACTTCATGATCACGACCTCGCGCGCCGTCACCGAACCATCGATCCGACCGGCGATGCGGGCCGATTCGGCCATGATCGCGCCGATCACTTCGCTGCCCTCGCCCTGGATCAGCGCGGTGCAAGTGATGTCCCCTTCGACGCGCCCCTCGACGTGCAGGTCCGCCGTGGCGCTGATATTGCCCGAGATCGCGGTGTCGCCCCCCAGAATACTGGTGGTGGAGCCGTGAAGCGGGCGATGGCTGCCGATGGGCTTGGACATGGAAGAGGGAGTCCTTGGGGTTATCATGAGCGTGCCTGCGCGTTTTGAGCGGCATCCAGGAAGGGCCGCGGGTTCACCGGTTGGTCATTGATGCGCACTTCGAAGTGCAGGTGCGGGCCGGTGGAACGTCCAGTACTGCCCATAGCTGCGATGCGAGTGCCCGGCTCCACCATCTGCCCGACGCGCGCGCCGAAGCCCGACAAGTGGGCATAGCGGGTGACCAGGCCGCTGCCGTGGCTGATCTCGATGCAGTTGCCATAGCCCTGCTTCTGGCCGACGAAGGTCACACGGCCCTTGGCGGCGGCGTAGATCGCCGAGCCCATCGGTCCGGGAAAATCGAGGCCTGCGTGGAACGCTGCGCCGCCGTTGAACGGGTCGGCACGATAGCCGAAGCTGGATGAGACGAACGGCACATGCGCGGGCTGCACTTGCGGCACGCTGGCGAGACTGGAAACCATCGCGTCCATGCGGGCCAGGCTAGCGCCCATTTGCCGGAAGCGGGGATCGACCGTGCCGTCACGCGCGGTGGCGAGGCGCAGCAGAGGACCACCCTCGGCAGAACGACGGGCGATCATTGCACCAGGATTGAGGCCCAGCCTGCGGATCGAATCCGCCGCACGGGTGGAGCGACGGTCCGCATAGCGGGTCAACCGCTCGACAAAGGAAAGCTGCGCAGCCTCCAATTGCGCCAATTGCGCGGCCTCGGGCATCGCCATGCTGAGCTTCTTGACGGTGGTGGACGTCTCGTCCCGGTCGTCCGACGCAGCATCGCCGCCTTGGATATCGTCGGGCAGATCACCCAGGTGGGCCTCGACCATGCGCTGGATGAATTCCTGACGCCGTTCCAGGTCTGCGGCCACTGCACGCACGTCCTGACGATAGGCGTCGACACGGTTCTGGGCGGTGGCGATTCGGGCCTCGCGCGCCTGCAGGGCGGCTTGTTCCTGCGTGGCCGACCATTGCGAGAGCGTAGCGCTCGCCATCGTGCCGACCCACACGGAGAGGAAGGATACCACGCCCACGGCGCCAAGCGTCTGAACTTTCGTGGAAACCTTGATAAATCGGACCTGGCCCTGAGAGCGCATGAAGAATTCACGCTCGGGGAAAAGGGTCCGCAGACGCGATCGAACCGCGTCGGCGGCTGGCATTTTCAAAACTAACCCCGCTATCGCAACTATACTGTCTTGAGGCGCGCCCTAGCCATGGACTGTCACAAACGCGAATCCGCCTGCCTTGCGCACATGCCAAACGAAGTTGAGCGGAGGGAGTCTTGCGGCAAGCTGAGGTTTCGGCGGGAACGCTGGGTCTGCCGTGACATCGTCGGGCTGCGATGATAGGTGGCGGGCATGAATATCCAGAGCCCCGTCATCGCCCACGAATCCGATCTTGCAGCCGCGAATGGGCAGAGCCCGGAGGCGCTGGTCGCCGGCCTGGCAACGGCGGGCCGCGCCGCGCAGCGACAAGTCGCGCTACTGTCCGATGCGCAGAAGACTGCCGCTTTGCGTGCGGTGGCCGCACAGTTGCGTGCCGATCAGGCCGCGATCCTGGAGGCCAATGCGCGCGATGTTACGGCCGGCGAGGAAAAGGGCCTGTCGGGCGCACTGCTCGATCGGTTGCGGCTCGATCCCAAGCGGCTGGCGGCGATGGCCGACGCGGTGGAGCAGGTAGCTTCGCTGCCCGATCCCGTGGGGCAGGTGATCGATCGCAGCGAGCGGCCCAACGGCCTGCAGCTCTCGCGCGTGCGGATCCCGATCGGACTGATTGGGATCATCTACGAAAGCCGCCCCAACGTCACCGCCGATGCCGCCGCACTGTGCCTGCGCTCTGGCAACGCGGTGCTGCTGCGCGGGGGCACGGAGGCGATTCACTCCAACCGGGCGATCCACGCCGCCTTCGCCAGCGGGCTGGCCTCTGCGGGCGTCCCGGCGGAAGCGGTGCAGCTGATGCCTTCGCAGGACCGCGCCCTGGTCGGCGCGATGCTGACGGCGGCGGGGCTGATTGACATGATCGTGCCGCGCGGTGGCAAGAGCCTGGTGGCGCGCGTGCAGGCGGATGCACGGGTGCCGGTGCTCGCCCATCTCGATGGCATCTGCCACACCTACATCGATGCGGGCGCCGATCCTGAGATGGCGCGCAAGGTGGCGCTCAACGCCAAGATGCGCCGCACCGGCATCTGCGGGGCGATGGAGACGCTGCTGCTCGACGTGCAGTTCGGCGATTCGATCGCGCTGGTGGGTGACCTGATCGACGCGGGCTGCGAATTGCGCGGCGATGCCCGGGCCCAGGCTCTCGATCCGCGAATCGGCGCGGCGAGCGACGAGGATTGGGATACCGAATATCTCGATGCGATCCTTTCCGTGGCGGTGGTGGACGGGCTGGATGCGGCGCTGGCGCATATCGCCCGCCATTCCTCGCACCACACCGATGCGATCGTGACCGGCGACGAAGCCCATGCCGAACGGTTCCTGGCCGAAGTGGACAGCGCGATCGTTATGGTCAACGCCTCCAGCCAGTTCGCCGATGGCGGCGAGTTCGGCCTCGGCGCGGAGATCGGCATTGCGACCGGCCGCCTCCACGCCCGTGGGCCGGTCGCGCTGGAGGGACTGACGACGTACAAGTGGCAGGTGCGTGGGACTGGCCAGACCCGGCCCTGACCTTGATTCACGCGATGACGTTTCACGCGGAGGCGCGGAGCCGCGGAGACAAGCAGAAGAAGATTAGCTCGCGCAGAGGCGCAGAGGCGCAGAGAGGTGGCTCCTGCGGCGAAGCCGCCTTCTCTATCTACGGCTCGATCAACCGCGTCGACGGAATGCGAAGGGGCCTGACGGCCCACCGCGACTCCTCTGCGCCTCTGCGCCTCTGCGCGAGCCATTTCCTTCTTTCTTTTATCCTCACGCCGCGTGAAGCCGCATGAGCATCCCCACCGGCCTGCTCGGCGGCAGTTTCAACCCGGCGCATGGTGCGCACCGCAAGGTCTCGCTCGAAGTCATGCGCGCGCTGGGGCTGGAAGAGGTGTGGTGGCTGGTTTCCCCGGGCAATCCGCTCAAGCCCAAGGCAGGCATGGCCCCGCTGGCGGCACGGTATGCCTCGGCACGGGCGCAGGCCCGGCGTGCGCCGATCCGGGTCACCGCGATCGAGCGGGAATTCGGCACCGCCTACACCGCGCTCACCTTGCGGCGGCTGATCCGGCGGTACCCGAAACGGCGCTTCGTATGGATCATGGGCGCGGACAATCTCGCCCAGTTCCACCGCTGGCGCGACTGGCGGAGCATCGCACGATCGATGCCGATTGCCGTGGTGGCGCGTCCGGGCTATGATAGCGCCGCTGTCGCGAGCCCCGCGATGGCCTGGCTGGGACGAAACCGGAAGTCACCCGCCTGCTTGAAGTTCCGGGATTCGTGGAGCGCGCCTGCGCTGTTGACCTTGCGTTTTGATCCCGACCCGCGCTCGGCGACGGATATCCGTCGCGCCGATCCGGACTGGGCGCAGCAGTCGTCGCTCTTGCGGCACGGCTTGCGTGATCAGGTCACCCATCGCGCCATAACCGGACATTCTGCGTGAGCGGGCAACTTGCCCTCCCGCGCTTTCCGCACCATTTCATCATCATGCATCATTTTGTTTCTACTTACCGATCGCACGCACTTGCGGCGCGATCGTGCGTTTCATCAGCAGAGAGGAGCTGACTTTACTCAAGATGCCCCAGGCACATCTACAGCCGGTCTCGACCGGCACCGCGAACCCCGCCGGGCCTGCCATGCCCGCAGGGTCGGACGATCCGCTTCTGGCGCTCGTCCTGCAATCGCTCGATGACGATCAGGCCCAGGAGGTCGTGACCATCGATCTCGACGGCAAATCCAGCATCGCCGATTACATGGTGATCGCATCGGGCCGGTCCAGCCGGCAGGTGGCTGCGATCGCCCAGAAGCTGGCGGAGCGCCTCAAGCACGGCGGCCACGGCCATGCCCGCATCGAAGGCCTGCCCGCGGCAGACTGGGTGCTGGTGGATGCCGGCGGCGTGGTGGTCCACTTGTTCCGCCCGGAAGTGCGCACGTTCTACAATCTGGAGCGCATGTGGGGCTTTGGCGAAGGCGGCGCCGGCGCGGCCTGATCGCGCGCGGCAGGACGCGTCCCATGGCTCCGGCACACCCGCGATTGCGGGAGCCGCCGTTACATTGCCCCTCGCCGTAGCGGGGCCGTGGCGCTACCACGGCGGCCATGCTCTTGCACATCATCGCCAGGGGAAAGATCGCCCGCTCGCCCGAAGCTGAGCTGGTGGACCGCTATGCCAAGCGGCTGACCTGGCCTTTTCGTCATACCGAATTGCCCGACGTGGGCGGCCGCGTGCCGCCTGTGGCGCATACGCCCGTGCGTGAGGTGCTGCTGGATGAGCGGGGCAAGCTGCTCTCGTCCGAAGCGTTCGCCGAACTGCTGGGCCGCTGGCGGGACGAAGGTGTGCGCGAGGCGCGCTTCCTGATCGGCGCGGCGGACGGCCATGGCGATGCCGCGCGGGGGCAGGCGGACCTGCTGCTGGGTTTTGGTGCGATGACCTGGCCGCACTTGATGGTCCGCGCGATGCTGGCCGAACAACTTTGGCGCGCGACCAGTATCCTCGCCGGTCATCCCTACCACCGGGCGGGGTGAGAGTGGCGACTCTGCCCTTCCTCGTTACACCCGCAGCAGCGGAAACTCCTTTCCAGAGGCTTGCTTTGGCGCAGCCTTGTCAGATGGCACCCCGCGTTTGCGCGGATGGCGGAAAAAAGGGCGGGCGGCGGCTATGGCTGCTCCTAGCCGCGCTTCCCGCCGTTGCCGGGATCGTGCTTACCGCCACCGCGCAGGACGCGCCTGTTCCCCCGCCCGCCGATGCCGCGCAGACTCGCCGCGAGCTTGCGACGGCCCAGGCCGAGGGTAACGCTGCCCGCCGCCGGGCCGAGACGCTGGAAGCGCAGGCCCGTGCCGTCACCCTGCAGGCGGACCGCACTGCGCGCGAGGCGGCGGCCCTGGCTGCGCGCGTGCAGGAAACCGAGGCGCAGATCGCGGCGCAGGAGGCGCGGGTCAAGCTGATCGCCGCCGCCCGCCAGGCCTTGCGCGCCCGCATGGCCGAGCGGCAGGCTCCGCTGGTGCGGCTCACTGCCTCGCTCCAGCGGCTTTCGCGCCGTCCCCCGGTGCTGGCGCTGCTGCGGCCCGGCTCGCTGCGCGATCTCGTCACCATGCGGGCGTTGTTGCAGACGATGCTGCCCGAAGTGGAGCGCCGCACCGCCGCGTTGCGCACCGAGATCACCCGGGCGCAGGCGCTGGAGCGATCGGCGCGCGCCGCGTCGGACCAGCTGCGCGCCGGTGAGAACCAATTGAACGAGAAGCGCCGCCAGCTGGCGGCGGTCGAGGCGCGGCAGCGGATCGCCAGCAGGCAGGTTTCGGGCATCGCCAGTCGCGAGGCGGAGCGCGCGCTGATGCTGGCGGAGCGGGCGCGCGACCTGGGCGATTTGGTGGGGGAGATCGGCCGTCAGGGCCAGCTGCGTGAGGCGCTGGCACGGCTACCCGGCCCGATTATCCGTCCGCCCCGCCCGGAGGACTCGCGGGTGATCGATCCGCCCGCGGCGATTCCCACGCCGCAAGGGCTGGGCGCGTGGATGCTGCCGCTGACCGGCCGCCTCGTCACCGGTTTTGGCGAGCAGGGCGCGGGGCAATCGCGGTCGCGCGGCGTGTTGCTGGCGGTGCGGCCCAACGCGCAGGCGGTGGCGCCCGCCTCGGGCCGGATCGCCTTTGCCGGGCGCTATCGCGGTTACGGCCAGATCGTGATCATCGAGCATGAGGGCGGCTGGGCCTCGCTCGTCACCGGCCTGGCGCGGCTGGACGTGGCGGTGGGGCAGCAGGTGGTGGCAGGCTCACCGCTGGGCGTGGCCGGGCCGGGCCGCCCGCAAGTGGGCGTCGAGCTGCGGCGCAACGGCGTGCCGGTCAACCCGTTGCAATACCTGCGGGGGGCGTGAGTGTTTCCGGGTCCGTGTCCTTACCCCCGCTCGACACGAACGGGAGGGGTTACGCCGTGACGCTTCGTTGTTTGCCCTCAAGACAGCCACTGGCCAACCCCCGCCGCCGTCACTAGAATGGGGGAACTTACGCGGAAGCCGGATGGGCTCTGCTGGAAACGAGAGGCTCCCATTAGCCGATGAAATTCGCTCCTCTCCTGCGCGCCACCATGCTGGTCAGCGCCGTCGCCCTGTTGCCCACCGCCACGGCGGGCCTTGCGGCGGTCGATGCGCGCAGCGGGCCGCAGTTCGGCAAGCTGCTGGCGATCTATCAGCTGGTGAAGGACAATTACGTCGACCAGGTGAGCGACGACAAGCTGCTGAAGGGCGCGATCGACGGGATGCTTGCCAGCCTCGATCCGCACTCGACCTATCTCGATGGCCCCTCGCTGCAGCGGATCGAGACGATGATCGACGGCAACTACACCGGCCTTGGCCTCTCCGTGGTGGAAGAGGACGGGGCGGTGAAGGTGGTCTCGCCGTTCAAAGGCTCCCCGGCGGAAAAGGCGGGAATCAAGGCTGGGGACTTCATCACCCACCTGGACGGTACGCTCTATTTCGAACGGGACCTGGACGAGGCGGTCGCGAAGATGCGCGGCCCCGCAGGCACGCCGATCCGGCTGACGATCTTCCGCACCGGCCGCGATGCGCCGTTCGACGTGACGGTGACGCGCGGCGTGATCGAGCTGGAGCCGGTCACGCATGAGCTGAAGGGCGATGTCGGCGTGATCTCGGTGAACGAATTCTCGCGCGATGTCGGCAAGGACGTGAACATCGCGATCAACGACCTGAAGGCGCAGGTGGCCAAGACGCCGCAGGGCAAGCTGGCGGGCCTGGTCCTCGATCTGCGCTCGAACCCAGGCGGTTCGCTGGACGAGGCGGTGGCGCTGTCCGACTTGTTCCTGGACAAGGGCGACATCGTTTCGCAGCGCGGCCGCGTCGCATCGGAAAACCAGTTCTATCGGGCCGAAACGATGTTCAAGGGCGATGCGATCAAGGGCATGCCGATGATCGTGCTGATCGACGCCGGTTCGGCCTCGGCTTCCGAGATCGTGGCCGGGGCGCTGCAGGATCAGCATCGCGCCGTGATCATGGGTGAGCGCAGCTTCGGCAAGGGCAGCGTGCAGTCGCTGATCGGTCTGGACAAGACCAGCGCGGTGAAGCTGACGACGGCGCGCTATTTCACGCCGTCCGGCCACTCGGTGCAGGAAGGCGGCATCGATCCCGACATCCGCGTGCCCCAGCTTTCCGATCCCGACGCCAAGGCGCGGGCGGATCGGGCGGTGCGCGAAAGCGACTTGCGCGGCCACCTGATCAACGAGGCCTCGCTGGACGACAAGGAGCTGGAAACCGACAAAAAGGACGATCCGCGTTTCACCGCCACGCCGGAAGACCTGAAGAAGCAGGGCATCAAGGACTTCCAGCTGCACTACGCGATCCAGACGCTGGACCGCACGGCGGGCCGTCCCGCGCTGGCGGCACGGAAGTAACCTTGGTCGGAAATTCATCCCCACTTCCGTTCGTGTCGAGCGTAGTCGAGACATGCTGGCGGCGTGCAATGTGTCTCGACTTCGCTCGACACGAACGGGGAGGTGTGATCTGTGCCGGATGAAAAAGCCGCGCGCTGGCTGGCGCTGCTGACGCCGGCGCTTCTGCTGGCGGGTGCGTATATCAGCCAATACGGTTTCGGCCTGCCGCCTTGCGAGATGTGCTGGTGGCAGCGCTATGCCCATTTTGCGGCGCTCGCGCTTGGGTTCCTGGCCTTCGTGATCCCGAACCGCATGCTGGTCTGGCTCGCCGCAGTGGCTATCGCGCTGGCCGGACTGATCGGCGGTTTCCACGCCGGGGTAGAGTATGGCTGGTGGCAGGGCGTCACCGCCTGCACCGCCAGTCCCTTCGCCAGCGGGCAGGACCCCCTGGCCGCGATCCTGGCCGCGCCGGTGATCCGCTGCGACGTGGCGCCATGGTCGCTGTTCGGGATATCGCTGGCGGGATGGAACTTCCTGTTCTCGATCGCCGCCGCGCTGGCGATCGCCTTGCTTCTGACGCGCGGCCGGAGAGTGGCTGATGGATAAGCGCAGCGAGCGTATGTTGCGGGTCGATCAGGCGGGCGAATTCGGCGCAACCCGCATCTATGCTGGGCAGCTGGCGGTGATGGGCAATCGCGCGCCTGGCGCCGCCGAGATCGCCGGTATGGCGACGCAGGAGGCCGCGCATCGCGAAGTGTTCGACAAGCTGCTGGCGGAGCGCGGCGTGCGGCCCACGCTGCTGCAGCCGGTATGGTCGGCGGCGGGCTTTGCGCTGGGTGCGGCGACGGCCTTGCTCGGCCCCGAGGCGGCGATGGCCTGCACGGCAGCGGTGGAGACCGAGATCGACCGCCACTATACCCAGCAGCTGGATGACCTGGGGGACGAAGACCCCGAATTGTCCGGCCACATCGCCAAGTTCCGCGACGAGGAGCGGGAGCATCACGATGCGGCTATTGCCGGCGGGGCGGAACGGGCACCGGCCTATCCGCTGCTGTCCGGCGTGATCCGGCTGGGCTGCCGCGTGGCGATCAAGCTTTCCGAACGCATCTGATCGTCAAAAGCGTGATGGGCGCGGGAACCAATCGCGCGGCCTTCAGCTATCATTCAAGGCACTCGCGGCTTATAGCGGCGGCGAGGCGCTTCGCCTGATGGGAGCTGAAATATGTTGCGTACCTGGACCGCCATCGCCTCGACCGCTGCTGTCCTGGCCTTTGCCGCGCCGGCGCTGGCGCAGGATGGCGCGGAAACGTCCGGCAGCGATAAGGTGAACCAGGTGATCGTCTATGGCGACGATCCCTGCCCGGCATCGACCGGAGACGAGATCACCGTCTGCGCCCGCAAGCCCGAGGGTGAGCGTTATCGCATCCCCGCTCCGCTGCGCGGCGTGGACAGGCCGACTTCGGAAGCCTGGAGCAACAAGGTGCTGGCGTACGAGACGGTCGGCCGCTTTGGCACCAACAGCTGCTCCCCCGTGGGCGCGGGCGGCTTTACCGGCTGCACCCAGCAGATGATCAACAAGGCCCGCGCCGAGCGGGAGAACGGC
>NZ_CAXYKL010000087.1:0-3073 GCF_964277725.1 uncultured Novosphingobium sp.
GAGGTTGCACCTGAGCCCGAGATCGAACAGCCAACCGTATCGGCGGCGCCCCCGCGCGTTACTTCGCCACCGATTCCCGCCAGTGCCGCAGAGCGCCTCGCCAATGCCCCGCTGGACGATCTCTCCCACATTGAACTGCTGGAGCGCCTGGCGCTGGTGATCGCGCGTCGCCGCGAAGCCGCTGCGGCTCTGTTGGCTGCCGCAGCCGCCAAGGCGTCGATTTCGACCGAAGGAGATGCGCCATTCGGGCTGCGCGCCGTGCATTCGCAGCCTGATCATGGCGATGAGGCAGTGCCTGCTGCGGTCGCACCGCGCTTCATCGGCGCCCCTGTCGCTCCGGATGACCAAGCCGAGGGCGAAGATATCCTGGCTTCGGGATATACCTCCCTGCGCGGCCTGACCCGCTCCACGCCGCTGCCAACGCCACCCCAAGGCGAAGCGGCGGCATCGAACGTGCGGGCTTTCGACGCGCCGGCATCTCGCAATCGCGAAACGGATCGGACCGAGCAAGCGTTGCGCGATGCCTTGGCGACGTTGCAACGGATGAGCGGAGCGGCCTGAAACGCGATCCTACTGACCTGTCAGCTTCCACTATCCCTCTCGGCCCACGTAAGAAAATCACGCGGTTTGCCGCTTTCTCGATAGCGATCATGTCCGGAAGGCGGGCTTCGCAGTTGCAAATATTGCCCGTAATCGTCATGGGAGACATTCGGGCCAACCTGCCGCGCGTCGCACCACCGCGATTCGCGATCTTCGTCAACGACCGGAAAGGTCGTGGCGGAAAAGATCATCAGGCAGGGATGACCCGGCAAATGACAGGACGGGTATTTATCGATGGGATTTCCGAAGCCCCAGGGCCTCTACGACGCGCGTAATGAGCATGATGCATGTGGTGTGGGCTTCGTCGCCCATATTAAAGGCACCAAATCGCACGCCATCGTATCGCAGGCGCTGGAGATTCTGAAAAACCTGGACCACCGCGGCGCGGTGGGCGCCGATCCGTTGCTGGGCGATGGCGCGGGCATCCTGATCCAGACGCCGGACGCGTTGTTCCGCAAGTGGGCGGACGGCGAAGGCCTGACCCTGCCGCAGCCGGGCGACTATGCCGTCGCCATGTGCTTCATGCCGCAGGACCAGGCCAGCCGCGATCTGATCACGCAGATCTTCGAGAAGTTCATCAAGAAAGAAGGCCAGAGCCTGATCGGCTGGCGTGACGTTCCCGTCACGCTCGACGGGCTGGGCAAGGCCGTGATCGAATCGATGCCGGTGATCCGCCAGTGCTTCGTTGCGCGCGGCTCCAACTGTGCGGACCAGGACGCGTTCGAGCGTAAGCTGCTCGCTATCCGCAAGCAGACGCAGAACCCGCTGGCGCAAATGGCCGAAAAGCATGGGCTTCCCGGCTTGACCGAGCTGTATATGCCCAGCTTCTCCACCCGCACGATCGTGTACAAGGGGCTTTTGCTGGCGACGCAGGTAGGCTCGTTCTACGACGATCTGCGCAATCCAGATTGCGTTTCCGCACTCGGCTTGGTCCACCAGCGGTTCAGCACAAACACCTTCCCCAGCTGGAAGCTTGCGCACCCTTATCGCTTCATGGCGCACAACGGTGAGATCAACACCGTGCGTGGCAACGTGAACTGGATGAACGCGCGCCGCCGCACGCTGGAATCGGACCTGCTGGGCGCCGATCTCGACAAGATGTGGCCGCTGATCCCGCATGGCCAATCGGACACCGCGTGCCTAGACAACGCTTTCGAGCTGTTGCTCGCGGGCGGCTACAGCCTGTCCCATGCGATGATGATGCTCATCCCCGAGGCGTGGGCCGGCAACGCGCTGATGACGCCCGAACGCCGCGCGTTCTACGAGTATCACGCCGCGCTGATGGAGCCGTGGGATGGCCCGGCTGCCGTCGCCTTCACCGATGGCCGCCAGATCGGCGCGACGCTGGACCGCAACGGTCTGCGCCCCGCCCGCTTCCTCGTCACCGACGACGATCTGTGCGTCATGGCGTCGGAAAGCGGCGTGCTGCCGATCAAGGAAGACAACATCGTTCGCAAGTGGCGCCTCCAACCGGGACGCATGCTGCTGATCGACTTCGAGCAGGGCCGCATCATCGAGGATGAGGAACTGAAGACCCAGCTCGCGTCCGAAGAGCCGTACCAGAAGTGGCTCGACCAGGCCCAGTACAAGCTGGAAGACCTGGACGTGATCGAATCCGAGCTGACCGAGCTGCCGGAGCCTACGGGCACCTTGCTCGATCGCCAGCAGGCGTTTGGCTATACCCAGGAAGACATCAGCCGCTTCCTGGAGCCGATGGCCGTCAATGCCGACGATCCGATCGGCTCGATGGGTACCGACACCCCGATCGCGGTGCTCAGCCGCAAGTCGCGCTTGGTCTACGACTATTTCAAGCAGAACTTCGCCCAGGTCACCAACCCGCCGATCGACCCGATCCGCGAGGAATTGGTGATGAGCCTGGTGTCGATGATTGGCCCGCGCCCCAACCTGCTCGGCCACGTCGCCGGCACGCACAAGCGCCTGGAAGTCAGCCAGCCGATCCTGACGGACGAGGATCTGGCCAAGATACGTTCGGTGGAATCCGCACTGGACGGCGCGTTCCGCACGCAGACGATCGACATCACCTGGGATGCGAAGTCCGGGGCCGAGGGCCTCGAACTGGCGATCAAGGAGATGTGCTGGACCGCGACCGAAGCGGTGCTGGCGGACAAGAACATCCTGATCCTGTCCGACCGGGCGCAGGGGCCGGATCGCATCGCCATGCCCGCCTTGCTGGCGACGGCGGCGGTGCACCACCACCTCGTCCGCCAGGGCCTGCGCATGCAGACCGGCCTTGTCGTCGAAACCGGCGAAGCGCGCGAAGTGCATCACTTTTGCGTGCTGGCGGGTTACGGCGCCGAAGCGATCAACCCCTACCTCGCGTTCGAAACGATCGAGGCGATGCGGGTGCGCAAGGAGCTGCCGATCGAAGCCAGGCAGGCGCAGAAGAACTACGTCTACGCCATCGGCAAGGGCATCCGTAAGGTGATGTCGAAGATGGGTATCTCCACCTATC
>NZ_CAXYKL010000088.1:0-14727 GCF_964277725.1 uncultured Novosphingobium sp.
CGGCCCGCCTTGCGTAACGCAATCTTCGTCACTCTGCTGACGATCTTCGGCGTCCTGGCAGGATTGGTTTCGTACTACGGCCTTGGCCACTCGGATGCGGTGGAGGATGCACCTTTCCTAGGGCGTCTGGCCAACCGCCTGATCTATCAGGGGCGCTCCGGCGAAGATTTGGGGCCGGGGCGCGAAGCCATGCTGTTGGCTGTCGAAGACCCGGCGTTTGCTGCCAATTTTGGCCCCGATGTTGATACGCCGGGTGGCTCCGTAACGTCGATCAGCCGCGCTCTTGCGTCGCGCATGGCGTTCGACGGTTACACCGGCGGCGTCGGTCGGATTCGGCTCGCGGGATACGCTCGGGGTCTCGAAGAGAGGCTGTCCAAGCGGCAAATCTTAGCCTTGTGGCTCGAAACTGTGGAAATGGGCAGCGTGCCGGAAGGATGGCTGAAAGGCTTCTTTCTCACCAGCCATCTTATGTATCACCGCTCCCCCGCAAAGCTGTCGGACACGGAATTTTTACGCCTCGTGGCCGTCGCGTCCGACCCTGATTCTTTCCATTTAGACCGCCCGGATCCAGCGCTGGACGAGCGTGTAACCCGCATCACGCGCCTGTTGGCGGGCACTTGCGTGCGCGAACGCAAAGGCGATGTGAAGCTTGCGCCCTGCGCCGAAGAACAGCCGTAGAAAAACATTTGTTCTCCTCTTGTTCGATGAGAACAAATAGCATACATCCAGTTTCGTGACATTGACCTTTCCGGTCAGGCAGGTAGCGAAGAGGGAACGACATGGCTGCTCAGCTCAAGCTGATCCAGGAAGGCAAGGAAAAGGACGCAATGGACCGCCAGAAGGCCCTAGAAGCCGCGCTTGCGCAGATCGATCGCGCGTTTGGCAAGGGCAGCGCGATGAAGCTCGGCTCCAAGGAGACGATGCAGGTGGAAGCGATTTCCACCGGATCCCTGGGTCTGGATATCGCCCTTGGCGTGGGTGGCTTGCCGCGTGGCCGTGTGATCGAGATTTACGGCCCGGAAAGTTCGGGCAAGACCACGTTGGCGCTGCACTGCATCGCCGAAGCGCAGAAGATCGGCGGCACTGCGGCATTCGTCGATGCCGAGCACGCGCTTGATCCGGTCTATGCCAAGAAGCTGGGCGTCAATATCGATGAATTGATCGTGTCGCAGCCTGATACCGGCGAGCAGGCGCTTGAGATTGTCGATACTCTGGTCCGCTCCAACGCGATCGACGTTCTGGTGGTCGATTCGGTCGCGGCGCTGGTCCCTCGCGCCGAAATCGAGGGCGAGATGGGCGATAGCCACGTCGGCCTTCAAGCGCGCCTGATGAGCCAGTCGCTGCGAAAGCTGACCGGCTCGATCAGTCGCTCGCGTTGCATGGTGATCTTCATCAACCAGCTGCGCATGAAGATCGGCGTCATGTATGGTAATCCTGAGACGACCACGGGCGGCAATGCTTTGAAGTTCTACGCTTCGGTCCGCCTCGATATCCGCCGCACCGGTGCGATCAAGGACCGTGATGAAGTCATCGGCAACGCCACGCGCGTGAAGGTTGTGAAGAACAAGGTCGCGCCGCCGTTCAAGCAGGTCGAATTCGATATCATGTACGGCGAAGGTGTCTCGAAGATCGGTGAGATTCTGGATCTGGGCGTTAAGGCCGGCTTGGTAGAAAAGTCAGGCGCCTGGTTCAGCTACGATTCGATCCGGATCGGGCAGGGTCGTGAAAATTCCAAGACCTACCTCAAGAACAATCCCGAAGTGTGCGAACGCCTTGAAAAAGCCATCCGCGATCGCACGGCTGGCTTGGCGGAAGAGATGATGGCTGGCCCGTCGGAAGAAGACGATAGCTGATGGTACTTGTCTGAATGGCTTTAGGAAGACTTGAGTTCTGAGGCCAGAAATCAGCTCTGGCCTCAGTTCTTTTGGCGGTTTGGCAAAAATGACGTCCGTCACCCAGCGTCCGTCTGCGATGCGAAGTCGTAAGGCGGCGTGGAACCGGGGATAAGGCCCATTCTTGAACAAGGTCCGATCACGCTGATCGCGCCTTCCTGCTTGCCGCAAGTGAACCCCCGGTTTATCGGCTCACCCTATGCGCTCCACGAACGAAATCCGCCGGTCTTTCCTTGAATACTTCGGCTCGCACGGTCACGAAGTTTCACCCTCGGCCCCTCTGGTACCCTACAACGATCCGACGTTGATGTTCGTCAACGCCGGTATGGTGCCGTTCAAGAACGTCTTCACCGGCCTTGAAAGCCGTGAGACACCGCGCGCCACGTCGTCGCAGAAGTGTGTGCGGGCAGGCGGCAAGCATAACGATCTAGACAATGTGGGTTACACCGCGCGGCATCACACCTTCTTCGAGATGCTCGGCAATTTCTCTTTTGGGGACTATTTCAAGGAACAAGCGATCATCCACGCCTGGACATTGCTGACAAAGGTGTGGGGCCTTCCGGCCGAGAAACTGCTGGCCACCGTCTATCACACGGACGACGAAGCGTTCGAACTGTGGAAGAAGATCGCGGGGCTTCCCGAACATCGCATCATCCGCATCGCCACGAAGGACAATTTCTGGGCGATGGGGGATGACGGTCCTTGCGGGCCGTGCTCCGAGATTTTTTACGATCACGGCGAGCATATCCCCGGTGGGCCTCCGGGATCGCCTGATGAGGATGGTGACCGCTTCATCGAAATCTGGAACCTCGTGTTCATGCAGTTCGAGCAGGCGGGCGGTGAGATCATCGGCGATCTTCCGCGCCCCTCGATCGATACCGGCATGGGGCTGGAACGGATCGCCGCGGTGCTGCAGGGCGTTCACGACAATTACGACACCGACACTTTCAAGGCCCTGATTGCGGCGTCGGAAAGCCTCACCAGTGTATCGGCCGAGGGCGGCCATCGCGCCAGCCACCGCGTTATCGCCGATCACTTGCGTTCCACCGGCTTCCTCCTGGCGGACGGGGTGTTGCCGTCAAACGAGGGCCGCGGTTACGTCTTGCGCCGCATCATGCGCCGGGCGATGCGCCATGCGCACCTGCTGGGTGCGAAAGACCCGTTGATGCATCGTCTGGTGCCCGCGTTGGTCGCTGAAATGGGCCAGGCATTCCCTGAACTCAGTCGCGCCCAGCCGATGATCGAGGAGACGTTGGAGCGCGAGGAAATCCAGTTCCGCCGCACGCTTTCGAACGGTCTGCGCCTGCTGGACGAGGCGACGAACGGCATGACCGAGGGCGGTGAACTCCCCGGTGAAACCGCCTTCCGCCTCTACGATACCTTCGGCTTCCCGTACGACCTTACCGAAGATGCGCTGCGCTCTCGCGGGATCAGCGTCGATCGCGCTGGGTTCGACACGGCGATGGCTCAACAGAAGGCCGCCGCACGCGCTGCCTGGAAGGGTTCAGGCCAAGCGGCAGATAGCGAAGTCTGGTTCGATATCGCCGAGCGCGAGGGCGCGACCGAGTTCACCGGCTATACCGCCGACAGTGGCGAGGGCCGCGTAGTCGCGCTGGTGCGCGACGGGCAGGAAGTTACGTCCGCCCAAGCCGGCGAGGACGTCATCATTCTCACCAATCAAACCCCGTTCTACGGTGAAAGCGGTGGCCAGGTCGGCGATGCCGGAACCATCGTCGATGCGCCAGGAAGCGGCAGCGGCGAACTGGCGATCACTGTCAACGATACCGCCAAACCGCTCGGCCGCCTCCACGCGATGCGGGGTCATGTGGATGCAGGCAGCATCAAGGTCGGCGATACGGTGTTGCTGACAGTCGACATTGATCGGCGTGACGCGGTTCGCGCCAACCACTCGGCCACCCACTTGCTGCATGCAGCCTTGCGCAATCGCCTGGGTGACCATGTGACGCAGAAGGGATCGCTGGTAGCGCAAGAGCGACTGCGCTTCGATTTCTCGCACCCGAAGGCATTGACGCCCGAAGACATCGCGGTGCTCGAGGCGGACGTCAACGCGGAGATCCGTCACAACGATCCGGTGACCACTCGGCTGATGAGCCCCGATGATGCCGTGGCCGCAGGCGCCATGGCGCTGTTCGGCGAGAAATATGGTGACGAGGTGCGCGTGCTGGCGATGGGCCGGACAAACGGCAGCCGCAACTACTCGGTCGAGCTATGTGGCGGCACCCATGTGCGGGCGACGGGCGACATCGGCGTGTTCCGCATCGTGTCGGAGTCCGCCGTGTCATCGGGTGTGCGCCGGATCGAGGCACTGACCGGCGAAGGTGCGCGACGCTGGCTGGTGCAGCGCGAGGAAGCCTTGAAGGGCGCTGCCGGCCTGCTTCGCACCTCTCCTGAGGATGTCGAAGCAAGGGTCGCGGCCCTGCTTGAGGAGCGCAAGAAGCTGGAGCGCGAACTGGCCGACGCCAAGCGCGCGATCGCTTTGGGCGGCACTGGCGCGGCAGTGGATGCTCCTGCGGATGAAGATATAGGCGGCATCAAGTTCTTCGGCCAAGTGCTTGAGGGTCTGGACCCGAAGGAATTGCGGGGCTTGCTGGATCAAGCAAAGCAACGGCTCGGTTCTGGCGTGGCGACGATCGTGGCGGTGAACGACGGCAAGGCCAGCATCGCCGCAGCGGTTACGGACGATCTTGTCGACCGGGTCAGTGCTGTCGCGCTCGTTCGCGCTGGTGTGGAAGCGCTGGGCGGTAAAGGTGGCGGCGGCCGCCCGGACATGGCGCAAGGCGGCGGTCCGGATGGCTCCAAGGGGGCCGAGGCGCTGGCAGCTGTAAAGTCGGTAATCGCCGGCTAGTCTTGCGACCGTGGCTTGGCGCGTGTCAGCGTATGTTGCGCGCGCCTGTGCTTCGGCGTTCTCATGCCCTATGATATCGCTGTCCCCGGGGGCAGGAGCCCTCTGATATGGCTGGCTTCATCAGGGGCGGGCACGGGATCGTTGATGGGCAGCGAGCGGATCGGTCGCGGTGTCCACCCTCCCGCTTCGTGCGCATTACACCACACGGGCCTAGATCAGGCGGTGCGGTCCCGCATGGTGGAACTGCGCAGGGCCGGTTTCTCTGTCAGGCCGCCTTCTTCCATCAATTGCGTGCGCAAGGCATCCCGCTTTTCGTGGATCGAGGCGATGACCGGGCCCATCGGTACGCCCAGATCGACCAGCACGGCTTCAGACAGTTGCAGTGAGCTTTCGAGCGTTTCCGGCACTGCCTGGCTCGCCCCGGCACGGTAGAGCACGGCGGCATGAGTCGTGTCTCGGGCGCGGGCGATGATAGGCAGGTCGGGGTAGGCGCCCCGGAGGCGGCGGACGAGGCGCTGTGCAGAAACCGGCTCGTCCATCGTCAGGATCACCGCCGTGGCCTTGTCGGCACCAAGGCGCTCGAGTGCGTTTCCGCGCGCCGCATCGCCGAAGGTGACGGCGTACCCCTGATGCTTGCCGTCACTCACCAGATCGGCGTCGCTGTCCACGGCGATGTACGCCTTGCCGTGCCTGGTAAGCATATCCGCCACCAGTTGCCCGACTCGCCCGAAGCCCACGATGATCGCGCGCGGCGCATGTTCGTCGGGGAGGGCGCTTTGCGGCTCGTAGCGGTCGATCCGTCGCGCCATGGTGCGACCCAGCAGCGCCAGCAAGGGGGTGATCGTGAGGCCCAGAGCGGTTACGATCTGCCAGAACTGCGAAGTGCCCGGACTGATGAGTTGCGCGGTAGTGGCGGCGGTCAGCACGATCAGGGTGGTTTCGGAGGGGCTGGACATGAGGATGCCCGTCTCCATCGCGGTGCCCCGCCGCGCGCCGGTGATGCGCAGCAGCAGCCCGGTGACCAGGGCCTTCAGGGCGATCACGCCGAACGTGGCCAGCAGGATCGTGCCGATATTTTGCGCGACCACGGCGAAGTCGATGCTCATGCCCACAGTGATGAGGAACACGCCCAGCGCGAGGCCCTTGAACGGCTCGGTGATATGTTCGACCTCGCCGTGATACTCGGTCTCGGCGATCAGCAGCCCGGCGATCAGGGCACCGACGATAGGCGAGAGGCCCGCCGCCGCGGTCGATAGCGAGGCCAGGATCACCACGAGCAGCGAGGCGGCCAGGAACAGTTCCGGGCTCTTGGTGCGAGCCGCTTGCGCGAACAGCGGCGGCAGCAGGAACCGCCCCGACACCAGCAGCACCGCGATCACCGCGAAGCCCACCGCGACGGTCGAGACTATCGCGCTGAAACCGCCCGCGGCGCTCGGCCCCATGGCGCCGAGCAGAAAGATGATCGGCACTAGCGCGATGTCTTCGAACAAAAGCATGGCGAGGGCCGCGCGGCCAACCGGCGTTGTCGTATTGGTAATTTTCAGGACAAGCGCGGTGGAGGAAAGTGCCAGCGCCAGGCCAAGAGCCAGCGCGCCACCGATGTCATGTCCGATCGAGGCCAGGACGGCGGTGATCGCTGCACCTATCCCCAGCAGTTCCAGGGAGCCGAGGCCGAAGACCTGCCTGCGCATCTGCCATAATCGGCCAAACGAAAGTTCGAGGCCGATCGAGAACAGCAGCAGGATGATCCCGAACTCGGCGAAAATGTCGAGGCCCTCGGGGTCGGAGATCGTGATGTGATAGAGCAGCGGAAACTGCGGCACCAGGCGGCCCAGTCCCGAAGGTCCAACCAGCAGGCCGATCAGGATGAAGCCGATGACAGGCGTGATGCGGAAGCGTGCGAAGATCGGGATGACTGCGCCCGCAGCGCCGAGGATGACGAGGGCGTCGGAAATGAAGGGAGATGTCAGTTCATGCGGTGCAGCCATGCGTGTGCGATAGGGCACACGCGCCGCGTTTGTCACGACTGGCGGCGATCTTTTGTACTCTAAACGCAAAAACGGCTGCGCCCTGATGCAGGCACAGCCGTTTTCAGCACTCAGATCAGGAGTGTCAGGCCCAGGTGGCCATCTCCGCATCGAGATTCTGCACGATCTCTTCGAAGAATTGCTCGGTGGTCATCCATGGCTGATCGGGGCCGATCAGAAGCGCAAGATCCTTGGTCATCTTGCCCTGCTCGACAGTCTCGATGCAGATGCGTTCAATCGTCTCGGCGAACTTCACCACCTGCGGCGTGTCGTCGAACTTGCCGCGATAGCTGAGACCTTGGGTCCAAGCGAAGATCGAGGCGATCGGGTTGGTCGATGTGGCCTTGCCCTGCTGATGCTGGCGATAGTGGCGGGTCACGGTGCCGTGCGCCGCTTCGGCCTCGACCGTCTTGCCATCGGGCGAGAGGAGGACCGAGGTCATCAGACCCAGTGAGCCGAAACCCTGCGCCACGGTGTCCGACTGCACATCGCCATCGTAGTTCTTGCAGGCCCAGACGAACTTGCCAGACCACTTGAGCGCCGAGGCGACCATGTCGTCGATCAGGCGATGCTCATAGACGATGCCCTTGGCCTTGAACTGCTCGGCGAAGCCTTCATTGTCGAAGACTTCCTGGAACAAATCCTTGAAGCGACCGTCATAGGCCTTGAGGATCGTGTTCTTGGTCGACAGATAGACCGGCCAACCCAGGTTCAGGCCGTAGTTGAACGAAGCGCGCGCGAAATCGCGGATCGAATCGTCCAAGTTGTACATCGCCATGGCGACGCCCGAGGAGGGGAAGTCAAACACGTCGAGGTCGATGCTCTTGCCGTCCGCGCCGTCGAAGACCAAGCGCAGCTTGCCGGGGCCCGGGATCAACGTGTCGGTGGCGCGGTACTGGTCACCAAAAGCATGACGGCCGACGACGATCGGGTCGGTCCAGCCCGGTACCAGGCGGGGCACATTCGATATCACGATCGGTTCGCGGAAAACGACGCCGCCCAGGATGTTGCGGATGGTGCCGTTGGGCGACTTCCACATCTTCTTGAGGCTGAATTCCTCGACGCGGGCTTCGTCAGGCGTGATGGTGGCGCACTTCACGGCGACGCCGAATTCCTTAGTCGCGTTGGCGCAATCCACCGTCACCTGATCGTCGGTGGCGTCACGGTTCTCGATCGACAGGTCATAGTACTTCAGGTCGATGTCGAGGTAGGGGAGGATGAGACGCTCACGGATCCACTGCCAGATAATCCGCGTCATCTCGTCGCCGTCCATCTCGACGACCGGGTTCTTGACCTTGATCTTTTCCATGCAAACACTCCTGGGGGTGAGGATTTTGCGGCTTATTAGGCAGGGGGGCGTTGCTTAGCAAGGCAAGTGAGGGGCCCTTCACAAGTCCGATGGATGAAGGACGCGCCAACATGCGCTTAGATACGAAAAAGCCCGCTAAACCTTAAGGCTAGCGGGCCATTCGAATGGTGGGCGTAGCAAGGATTGAACTTGCGACCCCTACGATGTCAACATAGTGCTCTACCACTGAGCTATACGCCCGAACACCATCCGTTTTTCCGCCAATGCCAGATTGATCCGGCCCGTCGGAGGAGCGCCCTTTAACTGCGCCCCGGGCGGGATGCAAGCCCTGTTACGAGACTAAAGTCGAGCATGTTCAGCAAGGCCAAAAACACGCTGCACTTCCAGCACCAGATCGCGAAGGTGAAACGGCTTGGACAGAACCCGCGCCTGCGGCGCTTCACGACTGGCGCGCAAGGTGACGGCGGCGAATCCGGTGATGAACATCACCTTGGTGTGCGGGGAAACCTCGTTGCAGCGTTGCGCCAATTCGATCCCATCCATTTCCGGCATCACGATGTCGGACAAAAGGAGGTCGAACGCCTCTTGTTGAAGCAGGGGCAGGGCGTCGGTTCCACGATCAACTGCCACCACGTCATATCCCGCATTCTGGAGAGCGCGGGAAAGGTAGGTTCGCATGGCTTGATCGTCTTCGGCCAGCAGGATGCGGATCATTCTTGGATATTCCGAAAATCGCGCGTCGCTTACCGACGCCTTGAGCAGCTACATTAAGGGTGAGGAGTTAAAATTCCTGTCCGCGAAATCACGTGTTATCTCTTCCGCCATCCCCATCGGCCTTGTGACACGGGCCTTTGAACAAGACAGCAAAAACGTGATGCATAGGCAAAAATCACCCATCGAGTCCGCTATTTGCACCGGGGGGCGAATTCCTGGCCTGCCAGGCACCGCTGCCTACCGGGTCTGGTCCGCCAGTGCTTCCTGCCTGCCGGTGATGCTGGCCGTGCCACATGCGGGACGAGGCTATCCCCGCCGCCTGCTTGACGACATGCGCAACGCCGAATCGTCGTGCCTCAAGCTGGAAGATCGCTACGTCGATCGCCTGGCTCGTGCCGTGGCGCAGCAGACAGGAGCCGCGCTCTTAATCGCGCAGGCACCACGGGCGATGATCGACCTCAACCGCGCGCCAGACGATGTGGACTGGGAGATGTTCACCAGAACGGACCGGTCCGAGACGGTGACGCCCGGAGCTGGCCGGCGCGCTCGCACGGGTCTCGGCCTCATCCCGCGACGGTTGCCGGGGCTGGGAGAATTGTGGCGACGGCCGCTGGATGGGAAAGACCTGACGGAGCGGGTCACCCAAATTCACGAGCCGTATCACACCTGCCTCGGCGAGATGATACGCGCTCATGCCGAGCGGTGGGGTGCGGCCTTGCTGCTGGACCTGCACTCGATGCCATCGCTTCCGGCGCGGGGCGGGCATCCCGGCGCGCATTTCGTCGTGGGAGACCGATTCGGCGCGAGTAGCGCGGGGGCACTCGTGGCGTCAGCGTTCGCGCATTTTGCCCGGACTGGACGGGGCGCCGCCCACAATCGCCCCTATGCGGGCGGCTATGTGCTGGAGCGGCACGCGAAACCTTCCGCCGGTCTGCACGCGATGCAAATCGAGATCGACCGGGCGACCTATCTGGACGCCGAGTTGGTCGAGACCGGAGACGGCTTCACCGACGTGGTCGATGTGCTATGCGGCTTGGTGCGAACACTTTCCCAGGCCGTCGCCGAATTGGCCGAAGCCGGCAGTTCAGGCGTGTGGCCGTTGGCCGCCGAATAGTTTTGAATCGCCCATAAAAAACCACCCCGTGCAAATGCACGAGGTGGCCAAGGTTCAGGGAGGAGGTGCACAAAGTGCACCAACTTCGCCAAGCCATGAGGGCAGCGTTGGCGAAGCAATTGCAACATAATGGGACAACCGTTCCGTTGCAAGCGCGTTGTCGACGAACCGTTCACCGCAACGCGGATGGCCACGCCACCACCCGCGGCAGTGGTGGGATCAGACCGGCTGCGGTACCGCCGGGCCCTTTCCCTGTTCCACCTGGCGACCGAAAATGTCGCGCACGAGGTCGAGCGAGAACAGGTGCGCGTAGATCAGGGCGAGCAAGCCGCTCTGGTTCCAGTTGCGGAGGATGTCGCCGCGCAGCTCGCGCAGCTTGTTCTCATCCACCATGCGGAAGCCACGGTAGTTGAAGGGCTGGCCGTTGCCGACGTCGATGTTCAATTCGCCGTCCATCAGCAGGTTGTGCTTTTCCAGTTCCGCCATGAAGCTGGCGGTCTTCTGGCCGGCAATCTCGAACTGCTCGCAGAATTGCAGGGTCGCGCGGCAGCTTTCGCTCGGCTCGTTGCCATCGAACAGCGGCTGTCCCTCGTCCAGTTCGCCCACGAGGTCGCTGGTGGGATCGACGCAGAGCGACATCTCTTCCGAATCGGGCTGAACGCGGGCGAGGAGGAAGGGGTAGCGGCGGACGTAAGCCGGAATGTAGACAGGCTGCGGCACGTTGCCGTCATCCTCTACGAAAACGTTTACGCCCTCGTTCAAGCCCATAAGCGCGATCGGAAAGGGATTCTCGCCCGCGGTGAACACGATCGGGAAGTTGCGCTGCGCCAGCGGGAACTCCTCCACGGTCAGCGGCACGGTGTTGACGTTGGCCAGCCAGGTGGCCTTGTCGGTCGCGCGGCTCTTCCAGTTGCTATGCTCTTGCGAGCTCAGCAGCACCAGGTCGTTGTAGAAGAGGGGAAGGGATACGTTATCCGGCGCGCTGGCCATCGCTTTTCTCCGCATGTGGCGCGTTCTTGTAGCGCGCGGCCATAGGGCTTGGACCGGTCGTGCGCAAGCCGTGCCCCCGCCCGCGGATCAGATCAGCTTGCCGGGATTGAGCAGGCCATTCGGGTCCAGCGCGTGCTTTATCCGGCGCATCAGTTCGAGCTGCACCGGATCGCCCAGGCGAGCCAATTCATCACGCTTCAGCTGGCCGATACCATGCTCGGCGGAGATCGAGCCGCCCCACTGGGTGACGAGATCGTGAACGTCCCGGCTGATCGCTTTCCCGTCGCCGGAATGCCACGTGGGGCCATGCGTCCCTTGCGGGGCGATAACGTGAAAATGGACGTTCCCGTCACCCAGATGCCCAAAGGCGATCGCCTCGGTGCCTGGCCATGCTTGCTGCAAGCGGGGAACGGCTTCGTCGATGAAAGCGGGCATCGCCTCCACCGGCACCGACACATCGTGCTGCACCGCCGGGCCGCGGGCGCGCTCCGCCGCAGAGATCGAATCGCGGATTTGCCAGAACGCCTCGGCCTGGGTTTCATTCGCCGCGATCACCGCATCGTCTAGCAGGTCTTTTTCAAAGGCGGCCTCCAGCATCGCCTCGCACCGCTCCTGCAAGCCATCCGCGCCGGATCGATCACTGACAACCTCGATCAGAACATGCCACGGGTGTCCGCTTTCCAGAGGAGCGCGCGTGGCGGGGATGTGATCGATGACCGCCTCTAAAGAAGCTTGGGGCAGGATTTCGAAGCCCTCCAATCCGTCTGTCGCCATCGCCTCGCAATGAAGCAGCAGCGCGCGCGCGGTCTTCACATCGGCCACCCCGGCCCAGATCACCACCCGCCGTGCGATCGACGGCACAACCTTTAGAGTGGCCGCCGTGACGATGCCCAGCGTTCCTTCCGAGCCGATGAACACCTGCTTCAGGTCGAACCCGCGATTGTCCTTCTTCAGCGGCGTCAGGGCCGAGAAGACCTGCCCGTCCGGGGTCACCACTTCCAGGCCCAGCACAAGCGCGCGCATCGACCCATGCCGCAGGACTTGCGTCCCGCCCGCGTTGGTGGCGATCAGCCCGCCGACCGTGGCCGAACCCTTGCCGCCCAGCGTCAGCGCAAAACGCATTCCTGCCGCCTCGGCCGCTTCGTGCAAACTCTGGAGGATGACGCCTGCGCCACAGGTAACCTTTTGCCCCTCTACATCGACCGGGCCGATCGTATTGAGGCGACGCAGCGAGAGGAGCAGGGCGGTTCCCGTCTCGTCAGGCGTTGCCCCGCCGGCCATACCGCTGTTGCCGCCTTGCGGCACGATCGGCACGTGGTGCGCCACGCACAATCTGACCAGAGCAGCCAATTCCTTGGTCGAGGCGGGAGATGCCATCGCCATCGCCTGCCCGTGAAATCGCCCGCGCCAGTCGGTGAGCCAAGGCTCGATCAGGTCGGGATCGCGGGTCAAACCGCGGGAGCCAAGAATTTCATCGGCGGCGGCGAGGAATAGGGCGTTGTCGGTCATGGCCGTCTGATATGGCACAAAAGCCGCAGGCGCGCCTACCCACCCTCCGGCGCAGGTCGTCCCGGCCCAATGCGGGGGTTAAGCGGCCATTCAAGCGCTTGCGCTAGGGCCAAACTGCTGCTTTCAAAGCGTTAGGGGACAAACCACACCGATGAATCTTGCCAGTGCCTTGTTTGCGCCGTTGCTTCTGATTATCTCGGCGGTGAGCGGGGGTGACGATGAGTCCGCTGTCGAGCCATCGGTTCCCGACGAGGCGGCCGGTCTCTATCCGGAAGAAACCGCGACCCAGGATGCGCCCGACTGGCCGCTGGGTGTTATCCGCAGCTATGGCCCGCAAACCGCCGCGCAAGTGCATATCGAACAGCGCATGACGATCAGGGTCGCCCCGCGCGGAGGGGATGTTGTCGTGCCATCGCCGCCGCGCCCGATCGGCCCGCGCTTTTCGGAGCGGAAGATCGGCAAATGTCTCCCCGGCAACAGCATCGTGGGGGTAGAGCCGAACGGACCGTCGAACCTTATCCTGTTCCTGCGCGATCGGCGTATCGTCAACGCCGAGCTTGAGCGCACCTGCCACTCACGCGCGTTCTATTCCGGGTTCTACATTTCGCGCAGTCAGGACGGGATGCTGTGCGTCGATCGCGATACGCTGCTGTCGCGCAGCGGCTCCAGCTGCAAGTTGACGCGGCTGCGCCAGTTGGTCGCGCAGGAACGCTGAGGCCACCGCGGCTCGGCGTGGCAAGCAAAACCTTGACTTTCGCGGCCAGTTGCCTCTAGAGCGCGGCAAGCGTGCGTCAGTAGAACGCTGGATCGGTTACTGCCGGTCTCGCTTTTCGACTTAACCCGATTTATCCGGACATTGCCAAAGCCTATGAATTTCGCCGATCTCGGCTTGTCAGACGAATTGCTCAAAGCAGTCGTGGATTCGGGCTACACCACGCCGACTCCGATCCAGGAACAGGCGATCCCGCAGGTCCATATGATGCGCGATCTGATCGCCATCGCCCAGACCGGCACGGGCAAGACCGCCAGCTTCGTCTTGCCGATGATCGACATTCTGGCGAATGGTCGACGCCGCGCCTTGATGCCGCGCTCTCTGATCCTTGAGCCCACGCGTGAGTTGGCCGCCCAGGTCGCGGAGAATTTTGAGAAATACGGCAAGAACCACGACCTGAAGATGGCGCTGCTGATCGGCGGCGTGCAGATGGGTGATCAGGTGAAGGCGCTGTCCGAAGGCGTCGACGTGCTCATCGCCACGCCAGGCCGCCTGATGGACTTGTTTGAGCGTGGCAAGATCCTGCTGACCGGTTGCTCGCTGCTGGTGATCGACGAAGCGGACCGCATGCTCGACATGGGCTTCATCCCCGATATCGAGAATATCTGCACCAAGCTGCCCACCAGCCGCCAGACCCTGCTGTTTTCGGCCACGATGCCGCCGCCGATCAAGAAGCTGGCGGACCGGTTCCTGACCAATCCCAAGTATATCGAGGTTGCTCGCCCGGCGAGCGCCAACGTCAACATCGCGCAGTTCAAGGTCGCGGTGCCCGCGCGCAAGAAGCGCGACGTTTTGCGCCATTTGCTGCAGAGCGAGGACGTCAAGACCGGTATCATCTTCTGCAATCGCAAGACCACCGTTCGGGAGATCAACAAGAGCCTGAACGGGCACGGATTTTCGAGCGGTGAAATCCATGGCGACATGGATCAGGCCTCCCGCATCGCGGAATTGCAGCGGTTCAAGGACGGCAAGATCAACATCCTCGTTGCGTCCGATGTCGCCGCGCGCGGTCTGGACGTGAAGGGCGTGAGCCACGTCTTCAACTTCGACACGCCGTGGCATCCCGACGATTATGTCCACCGTATCGGCCGTACTGGCCGCGCCGGAGCGCTGGGACGCGCCTTCACGTTCGTCGCGCCGGAAGATGCCGAAGCGATCGCGAACGTCGAGAAACTGACCGGCGGCACTATTCCGGTCTATGACGCGGCCGGTTCCGTCGCGACTGCGGACGACGCCGAAGCCGAACCGCCCAAGCGCGAGAAGCGTGCGCGCAATAGCCGTCGTGACGGGCAGTCGGCACGGGAAGAACGGCCCTTGAAGGATGAACGGCCCACACGCGCAGAACGACCGGCGCGGGAAGATCGTCCGAGCGAGGAGCGTCCCCGCCAAGAAGCAGAAAGCCGCTCGCCGCGCCGCGATGCGGTGGCGGACAAGCCTCGGCATAACCGTAAGGCCCATGCCGAAGAGCAGCAGGGCGGTGACGACGGATGGAATGGCCCGGTGCCGAGCTTCCTTAACGTGTCAGCGCTTTCCT
>NZ_CAXYKL010000089.1:0-4462 GCF_964277725.1 uncultured Novosphingobium sp.
TGCCGGCTGATCGCATCGCAGAAAGGGTTATCGGTGGTTGGCTGATCCACGCACAACGCGGCGACCGTGGAGGCGTTGGCGGTGTTGATCGCGTCCTTGATGCGGATGTCGTACCAGTCCAGCGCGATCTGCAGACGGGGTAGCGGCCGTAGGACCAGTCCAGCAGTCCAGGTGCGTGCAGTCTCAGCCTTGAGGTTGGCATTGCCCTGTCGAGCGCCGGGAATGTTGATGTTGGCGTTAGGGTTGTTGGCGCTGGTGAAGTTGGCCGCATCACCGCCAGCCGATCCGATCAGCGCCGCGCAGTTTGCCGCACGGTACTGCGTGCCATCGCCACGGTTGCCAAGGTAGCACGGATCGGTGATGTAATCGCTGTCACCGGTACGTGGGCGGAACACTTCGGCGATGTTGGGCGCACGGACGGACTGCCCGTAAGACCCGCGGAAGGTAAGTTCCACGACAGGAGCCCATACGCCGTTGAACTGGTATGTCTTGGTGCTGCCTACAGTCGAGTAGTCGGAATAACGCCCCGCCGCGCCCACAGATAGCAGGTGCGCGAATGGCCGGTCCTTCAACAATGGCAGGTTGAGCTCGCCAAAGGCCTCCCACACGTCGAACTTACCGCTGGAGGGCGTCGGGATGACGTACTCGTCATACTGATAGAACACGTTGTCGAGCAATTCCTGGGCCGGACGGAAGCGGCTGGATTCACGCCGATACTCGCCCCCGAACGCAAATTGCACGGGGCCGCCCGGCAGTTGGAACAACGCTCCGAAGTCGCCGCTGATCGATGCGTTGACGACATGCTGTTCGAGCCGTGCATTGCTGACCGGATCGGACAGGTAGTAGCCGTAGGACGCCGGGTCGACGGTATTGGCGCCGAAGGTGTTGACGGGCACGCAGCCTGCCGCCCGCGCGGCCGCGGAACGGCAGACGATCTGCCCGGTCGCGGGATCGCGCACAGCGTCGAGCGCGGCGGTAAAGCGGTCGCTCAGCCGGTCGTTCAGGTTGGTCGCGCGCACATCGGTGCGTCCATACGTGTAGTAAGCGTCGTAAGTGGCATGGTCGGAGATCCTGCCGGTGACGTCGATGACGCCGCGGTAGGTCCTCCGGCGATCCTCCTCCCCGCGACGCGGGATATCGAAGTTGTTGCGGCTGATGTCGATCGAAGTCAGCCCGGCTTGCTGCGCTGCTGCGAGGAGATTTGCCGGGATAAACGGATTGTCCAGCGTGACCGTCGCAGGATAATTGCCGCCGTAGCCGGCAAATGAGCGCGCGGTGCTCTGCACGAACTTGCCTTCGATGCTGACCTTGAAGGCATCGGATGCTTCAAACCGGCCCAGCAGATTAACGGCGTGACGCTCTGTCTTGGGATAGATGTCACCGATATAGCCGGCCACCGGCGTATCGTCCCCGCCGGTCGAGTAGCCATCGTTTTCGAGCACGGTGCCTGGCGTATAGATGCGCCCGTCGCCCCGATACCGCACGCCGCCGATATCGACGATGCCATAGGTCGAGCTGTCGGGATAGCGGATGTCGCGCACCGGCCCCTTCTGGTAGCTGCCGGCCTTGGACGGATCGTAGCCATTCAGGTTGACGAAGTTCGCGCGATTGGCGCTACGCAGATAGCTGCGATCATCGTTTGCGAGCGGGTCATCGGCATTGTACTCGTAGGCGACCGTCAGGTTGGCGCGGCCACCGGCGAAATTGCGACCGGCGATGATCGAAGCGAAGCGGTTGCCCGCATCCCCATGCTCGGAGATGCCCATCTGCGCGCGGGCAGAGATGCCATCGAAGTCGCGGCGCAGGACAAAGTTGACCACGCCGGAAACGCCATCGGCACCATAGACCGCCGAAGCCGCGCCCGTCAGCACGTCAACCCGCTCGATCAGATCGGTGGGGATGGTGTTGATGTCGACTGCCGCGCTGTCCGCCTGGCCGGCGACATGGCGGCGGCCGTTGACCAGCACAAGAGTGCGATTGGGGCCAAGGCCACGCAGATCGAGGAGGTTGAGGCCGACCTGGCCCACTGCGCCTTGCGTCTGCGAATTTCCTGCCGTGCGGGTGCTGTCCAACGAGTTGGTGAGCGCCGGCACCCTCTGCAGGAAGGCGGTCACGTTGGTGTTGCCGGACTGTGCGATCGAGGCTGCGTCGAACGAGACGATCGGATTGGGCGCGGCATAGTCGCGCCGGCGGATGCGCGATCCGGTGACGACGATCGTGTCGTCCGTGCTTTGGGCGGACCCTTGAGATGCGTCTCGGGGCGCTTCCTGTGCGAGCGCAGGCGATCCTGCCATGATCATGGCGCATCCTGCGAGCAGCACGCCGCGCATCGTCGATGTCTTGTTCATTGCCCTGAGCACCCCTGCTTTGTTCGGCTTATTGTGATGCCGTTTGGCGCGGAACCTGGCGACTGACAACTTGTTACAATCGCCCCCTCGGGCAACTGGCGTCGGGGCGAGCGCGCGGCCATTAGAAGTTGATGGGAGCATGGCAGGACAGTCGGGGAGATCGCCTGACACGCAGGAACGTCTTGGCGGGTGCCGCTGTCGTGGCTGCCACATCGTGCGGACCGAAAGCTGCCACCCCGCCGCTGCGGTTCTGGGCGACCAGCTATGAGGGCGATTACTCCCCCCACCTGATGCCCGCCTTCACGGCCGCGACCGGTATCGAAGTCGATGTGCAATCGGTGCCATCCACCGCGGCTCACGAGAAGATGCTGACCGCATACGCTGGCGGCGTATCGCCAGACGTGTTCATGCTGCCCTCCGGCTGGATCGGCGAGTTCGCGACGATCGGTGCGCTCGCGCCGGTACCCTCGCCCGATCTGGTGACGGATATCGTCCCCGCCGCCCTCGCCCTCGCGCAAGTAGAAGGCAAAAACTGGGCTGTTCCATGGGCGGCCGCGCCTCAGGTTCAGTTTTACCGCCGCGATCTGCTGCAAGACGCGGGTTACGCCAGCATGCCGACAAGCTGGAACGCATGGCGCGAGATGGGCCGCACGATCAAGCGCCGCCGCCCGGACGAGTTCGTGTTCCTGACCCTGCTGAACTGGCCCGACACGCTGTTCTCGATGCTCTACCAGACCGGCGCGTCGATGCTGCGCGAGCATAACACGCGCGGCAACTTCCGTTCGGCAGAGGCAGAGGCCGCCTTCGCATTCTACCTTTCGCTGTTCACCGAAAACCTGGCCCCCCGCGCCCTATCGACGGAAGTGCAGGACCCCTTCGCGGCCTTCGCGCAGGGGCGATATGCCGTGTGGCCAAGCTGGCCGACACTGCTGCTCGACCTGCATCGCCGCCGCGCGGAAATCCCGGCGGACCGCTGGGCGGTGGCGAGGCTCGCAGGTCCGAACGGCCCGGGACCTGCTGCGATGATTGCCTCGAACGTGGCGGTCAGCGCCGCCACGGCGCGTCCACAAGCCGCTTGGGCGCTGGTTCGGCATCTGACCTCGGCCGCCAGCGAACTGCGTTTTCAGCAGCTGATCGGTAACCTGCCGGCTCGGGCAAGCGCCTGGGCTTCGCCGCAACTCCAGGCGCCGGTGCTCCGGCCCTTCGCCGAGCAGATGCGCGAACCCGCGATGGCGCCCAAGATCATCGAGTGGGAACGGATCCAGATCGAAGTGCAGCTTGTCGCCGAGCGTGTCGTGCGTGGGCTTCTGACCATCCCGCAGGCGCTCGCCACCATCGATGACCGCATCGATCAGATACTCGCCAAGCGTCGCGCGCTGGTAGAGGCCGGGCGCATCGTATGACCCACCAGGAACGCACTGCCTGGCTGTTCACCGCGCCGGTGCTGGCGATTATCGCTGCGATGCTGGTGCTGCCGGTAACCCTTGCCCTGGCCCTCAGCCTCACCGACTACAGCATCTACGCGCTGGCGGATTGGAGCAATGTGCGCTTCGTCGGCCTGGGTAACTTCACGGAGCTTTTGCGGACCGCATTGTTCTGGCGGGCGCTGGCGAACACCGCCCTGTTCGCCGCGCTCGGCGTGCCGATGGCGATCGGTGCATCGCTGGGCGCGGCGCTCTTGCTGCACGATACCACGGTACGATGGCAACCGCTGTGGCGGGTGGCGCTGTTTGCCCCGTATGTCACCAGCGTAGTGGCGACGGCGGTGGTCTGGCGGTTTCTGCTCAACACTCGCTTCGGCCTCATCAACTACGCGCTGGTTTGGCTGAGCCTGCCCCCGGTCGACTGGCTCGGCAATCCCCATGCCTCGATCCCGGCGATCCTGCTGTTCGTGACCTGGAAGATCTTCGGCTACAACATGATTGTCTTCACCGCCGCGCTGTCCGCCGTGCCTCAAGACTTGATGGAGGCCGCCCGGCTCGACGGTGCGTCTCGCTGGGGGCGCTTTCGCCATGTCACCTTGCCGGCGATCGGGCCGACACTGCTGCTGGCCTCCGTGATGAGCGTGGCAGGCTTCCTGCAGATCTTCGCCGAGCCCTATGTCATGACCCTGG
>NZ_CAXYKL010000090.1:0-16357 GCF_964277725.1 uncultured Novosphingobium sp.
TCTGCCGTCAGGTGGTGGTTCCGCCGGCGGTGCCATCGCCGCTTATCCGATCCAGGATTTCTACATGACCAACCCAATCGCGCGTGCGAGCGCCGTGATGCAGCGCTGCTCGGCGGAATTGCTGCACGGTGAGGATCTGGCGGAGGCAGCGGAGTGACCGCTTTCTTCCAATCCCTGGGCATGTCCTTCGAATGGGCATGGGCGATCGCGACGATCTGCGGCATCCTGCTGATCGCGCTGCCGCTGATGCTTGGCGTGGCGATGATCATTTATGCCGATCGCAAGATTTGGGCGGCCATGGCTTTGCGCCGCGGCCCCAACGTGGTCGGTCCGTTCGGCCTGCTTCAATCGTTCGCGGATGGCCTCAAGGTTTTCCTGCAGGAAACGATCATTCCATCGGCGGCCAACAAGGGCATCTTCCTGATCGCGCCGATCGTGACCTTCACGGTGGCGCTGCTGGCCTGGGCGGTGATTCCGTTCAACTCCGGCGCGGTGCTGGCGGACATCAATGTCGGCTTGCTATACGTGCTCGCGATCAGTTCGCTGGGTGTCTATGGCACGGTGATGGCAGGCTGGGCGTCGAACTCGAAGTACCCCTTCTTCTCCGCCATGCGCGCCTCGGCGCAGATGATCAGCTACGAAGTTTCGATCGGCTTCATCCTGATCTGCGTGGTGTTGTGGGCCAACAGCTTCAACCTCAACGACATCGTGCTGGCGCAGAAGGGTGCGGGCCTCGGCTTTGTGAACGGCTTCTGGTTCAACATCCTGCTGTTTCCGATGTGGGTGATGTTCCTGATCTCCGGCATGGCCGAGACCGGTCGCGCGCCGTTCGACCTCACCGAAGCTGAGTCCGAGCTCGTCGCCGGCTTCCAGACCGAATATTCCTCGATGTCGTTCGCACTCTACTGGCTGGGCGAGTACGCCAACGTGCTGCTGATGTGCGCCCTAAACGCCACGCTGTTCTTCGGTGGGTGGCTGCCTCCGTTCGAGATACCGTTCCTTTACTGGATCCCGGGCTTTGTCTGGCTTCTGCTCAAGATCCTGTTCTTCTTCTTCATCTTCTCTTGGGTGAAGGCGACGGTGCCCCGGTACCGCTACGACCAACTTATGCGTCTGGGCTGGAAGGTTTTCTTGCCGGTATCGCTCGGCTTCGTCGTCCTGGTTTCGGGCTGGCTCATGTTTACGAGGTATGGCGCATGAGTGTCGCCCAACTGGTCAAGTCCTTCACGCTCTATGAGTTCGTGAAGGCACATGCTTTGACGCTTAAGTACTTCTTCAAGCCCAAGGCGACCCTGAATTATCCGTTCGAAAAGAACCCGCTGTCACCCCGCTTCCGCGGCGAGCATGCGCTGCGCCGTTATCCCAATGGTGAGGAACGCTGCATCGCTTGCAAGCTGTGCGAGGCAGTCTGCCCGGCACAGGCGATCACCATCGAGGCCGAGCCGCGCGCTGACGGTTCGCGGCGTACGACGCGCTACGACATCGACATGACCAAGTGCATTTTTTGCGGTTTTTGCCAGGAAGCGTGCCCGGTCGACGCGATCGTCGAGGGTCCTAACTTCGAATATTCGGTCGAGACGCGCGAAGAACTGCTGTACGACAAGACGAAGCTGCTGGCGAACGGGGACAAGTGGGAGCGGGCACTCGCCGCGAACCTTGAAGCCGACGCGCCCTACCGCTAGGGGCGCGGCAATCATGATCCACGTTTTTGCCTTTTACCTGTTTGCGGTGCTGACGATCGCCTCCGGCGCGATCACCATTCTCGCGCGCAACCCGGTGCATTCCGTGCTTTGGCTGATCCTGGCGTTCTTCAACGCCGCTGGCCTGATGGTGCTGGTGGGTGCCGAATTCATCGCGATGCTGCTGGTGATCGTCTATGTCGGTGCCGTCGCGGTTCTGTTCCTGTTCGTCGTCATGATGCTGGACATCGACTTTGCCGAACTGCGCGCCGGCTTTATCAAGAACTTTCCGCTGGGTATGTTGATCGCGCTGGTCCTGCTGGCCGAGATCGTGCTAGGCATCGGCGCGTATAAGGCGGGCGCTATGCATCTGGGTACGCCGGACGGCACCGCAATCACCGCGCCAGGTGTCAGCAACATCGCCGCGATCGGTCAGCTGCTTTATGGCCGCTACTTGTTCCTCTTCGAGGCGTCGGGTCTGGTGTTGCTGGTCGCCATGATCGGTGCGATCGTATTAACCCACCGCCAGCGTCCTGACTCACGCGGTCAGAACATTGCACGGCAGAATGCACGCCGCCCGGATGACGCGACGATCAATATGAAGCCCGAGATCGGTAAGGGGATGACGCTGTGATCGGCATCGAACACTATGTCGTCGTCAGTTCGATTCTGTTCGTGCTGGGCGTCCTGGGTATCTTCCTCAACCGGAAGAACATCATCGTTATCCTGATGGCGATTGAACTGATCCTGCTGGCCGTGAACCTCAACCTCGTGGCTTTCAGCGCATTTCTGCATGACTTGACCGGTCAGGTCTTTGCCATGTTCGTGCTGACGGTGGCGGCGGGCGAAGCTGCGGTGGGCCTCGCGATCCTCGTCATCTATTTCCGTAGCCGTGGCACCATTGCCGTCGACGATGCCAACCGGATGAAGGGCTAAGACGTTGCACTCCATCCTCATCATCGTGTTCCTGCCGCTTCTGGCAGCGATCGTCGCAGGCCTTGGTAACAAGCAACTCGGGGCGTTTCCGGCAAAGGTCATCACGACCGGCGCGTTGTTCGTCGCTTGTGGGCTGTCTTGGCCGATCTTCCTTTCTTTCTTGAACGGCAGCGCAGAAGCTGCGGTCGTGCCGGTGCTCAAGTGGGTTCAGTCGGGGACGATGACGTTCGACTGGGCTTTGCGGGTCGATACGCTGACCGCAGTCATGCTGGTCGTGATCACCAGCGTATCCGCACTCGTCCACCTGTATTCATGGGGATACATGGAGGAGGAACCGGATCAGCCGCGCTTCTTCGCGTACCTCTCGCTGTTCACCTTTGCCATGCTGATGCTGGTGACGGCGGACAACCTGGTGCAGATGTTCTTCGGTTGGGAGGGTGTCGGCCTTGCCTCGTACCTGCTGATCGGGTTCTGGTTCCGCAAGCCTTCGGCCAGCGCCGCCGCGATCAAGGCCTTCGTGGTCAACCGCGTCGGTGACCTGGGCTTCATGCTTGGCATATTTGGCACCTACCTTGTCTTCAATACGGTTTCGATCCCCGAGATCTTGAGCGCTGCGCCGGGTATGGCCGGCTCGACTATCGGTTTCCTGGGCTACCGTTTCGATACCTTGACGGTACTTTGTCTGCTGCTGTTCGTCGGTGCGATGGGCAAGTCCGCACAGCTGGGTCTACACACGTGGTTGCCTGACGCGATGGAAGGTCCGACCCCGGTGTCGGCGCTGATCCACGCAGCGACGATGGTGACCGCCGGTGTCTTCATGGTCTGCCGCCTGTCACCGATGTTTGAGGCGGCGCCGACCGCGCTGGGCTTTGTCACCTTTATCGGCGCATCGACCTGCTTCTTTGCCGCAACGATTGGTTGCACCCAGTGGGACATCAAGCGCGTCATCGCGTATTCCACCTGCTCGCAGCTTGGCTACATGTTCTTTGCGGCCGGGGTCGGTGCTTTCGGTGCGTCGATGTTCCACTTGTTCACGCACGCCTTTTTCAAAGCGCTGTTGTTCCTCGGGGCAGGCTCGGTGATTCACGCCATGCACCATGAGCAGGACATGCGGTATTACGGTGGCTTGCGTAAAGAGATTCCGGTCACCTTCTGGGCGATGACCGCAGGCACTCTGGCTATTACCGGGGTCGGTATCGCCGATGTATTCGGTTTTGCGGGTTTCTACTCCAAGGACTCGATCCTCGAGGCTGCCTACGCCGCCAATTCGCAAGTCGGCAGCTACGCTTTCTGGATGGGCATCTTCGCAGCGTTGATGACCAGCTTCTATTCCTGGCGTCTGGTGTTCCTGACTTTCTTCGGCAAACCGCGCTGGGCCGCGTCTGAGCATATCCAGCACGCCATTCATGACGCGCATGGTCATGACGCTCACGATGGTCATGGCCACGGGGCCAAGCATAGCGATGCGCCCGCCCATGAAGACGCTGGACACGACCACCATCACGCTCATGGAGCGGATGCTCATGAAGGGACCGGCGGATATCATCCGCATGAGAGCCCTCTGATCATGCTCATCCCATTGATCCTGCTGTCGATCGGTGCGGTCTTCGCGGGCTTCGTATTCCACCATGCCTTCATTTCGGAAGGTACGGGCGAGTTCTGGAAGGGCAGCCTGGCATTTGCCGAGCACACGATCCACGCGATGCATGGTGTGCCGACCTGGGTGAAGTGGGCGCCGTTCACGGTAATGGCGATCGGTCTGGTGACCGCGTGGTACGGGTATATCAAGAATACCCGCTTCCCCGCTACCGTGGCCGAACAGCTGGGGCCGATCTACGCCTTCGTTTATCGCAAGTGGATGTTCGACGAACTGTATCACTATCTTTTCGTCGTGCCCGCGCTCTGGCTGGGTCGCGTCTTCTGGAAAGTGGGCGATGTCGGCATAATCGACCGCTTTGGGCCGAACGGCGCGGCGTGGGTTGTCGCCAAGGGTTCGCACTACGCACAGAAGGTGCAGTCGGGCTATCTCTACAGCTACGCGCTGGTCATGCTGATCGGTCTTGTCGCCGCTATCACCTGGGTGATCAAGTGACGCGCCGCGCGACCCGAACGGGGAATGATGTGTCTTGTTTGAGAGGGCATAAGTAATGGGGGGCTTTCCGATCCTCTCCCTGATGCTGTTGGTGCCGCTGGCCGGTGCCATCGCCTGCCTCAAGCTGCAGGCGCAGGCAGCGCGGACTGTCGCGCTGGCCGCCACGCTTATCGATCTGGCGCTGGGCATTGCGTTGTGGCTGAACTTCGATGTCGGCGGCGCGCAGTGGCAATTCCAGGAGCGGCATGCCGTTTTCTCAAGCTTTTCCTACGCGCTAGGGATCGATGGGATCGCGTTGTTGCTGATCGTGCTGTCCGTGTTTCTCATGCCGGTTTGCATTGGCGCAAGCTGGACTTCGGTTACCAAGCGCGTCGGCGAGTACATGGCTGCGTTCCTGCTGATGGAAACGCTGATGATAGGCGTGTTCGCATCGCAGGACTTGTTCCTGTTTTACATCATGTTCGAAGCCGGCCTCATCCCGATGTACCTGATCATTGGCGTGTGGGGCGGGGACAACCGGATCTACGCCAGCTACAAGTTCTTTCTCTACACCCTGCTGGGATCGGTGGTGATGCTGGTCGCGATGCTGTGGATGGCGAACACCTCCGGCACCACCGACATTCCGACCCTGATGGCGTACGACTTCAGTCCGCAGGCACAGACGTGGCTGTGGCTGGCATTCTTCGCGAGCTTCGCGGTGAAAATGCCGATGTATCCGGTGCATACCTGGTTGCCGGACGCGCACGTTCAGGCGCCCACGGCCGGATCGATCATCCTGGCCGGTGTGCTGTTGAAAATGGGTGGCTACGGGTTCATCCGCTTTTCTCTGCCGATGTTCCCGGACGCCAGCGCGCAGTTCGCTCCGCTGGTTTTCGCGCTGTCGATGATCGCCGTGGTTGTCACCTCGCTGATCGCGCTAGTCCAACATGATATGAAAAAGCTGATCGCCTACTCTTCGGTCGCCCACATGGCGATCGTGACGCTGGGTCTTTTCGCCTTCAACGTGCAGGGTCTGGAAGGCTCGATGCTGGTCATGCTCAGCCATGGCCTGGTTTCGGGTGCGTTGTTCCTATGCGTGGGCGTGATCTACGATCGCCTGCATACCCGTGAGATCAGCCGCTATGGCGGCCTTGCCATCAACATGCCGCGCTACGCACTGTTCTTTCTGCTCTTCACGATGGGCTCGATCGGGCTGCCGGGCACGTCCGGTTTCGTCGGCGAGTTCCTGAGCCTGGGCGGCATCTACCAGATTTCGACCTGGGTGGCGCTGGTGGGCACCACCGGCATCATCCTGGGCGCTGCCTACATGCTCTATCTTTATCGCCGCGTCGTCTTCGGAGAGCAGAAGAACGCCGACGCGGCCGCCATGCCGGATTTGACCTTGCGCGAATACCTGATGATGATCCCGCTGGGCCTCGCCGTGCTGTGGATGGGTGTTTATCCCGAAAGCTTCATTGCGCCGATGCGTCAGGATATTGCCGCGCTCGACGCACGCCTGGCCCGTGTAAAGCCCGCCTACGACGGCAAGCTGATCGTGGGCAAGGGAGCGCCGCTCGCCCATGAAGAAGCGCATGGTGAGGGAGGGCATAACTGATGGATCTCGCTCACTCGCTGCGCCTGATCGCGCCCGAAACCACGCTCAGCATCGCCAGCCTGATCTTGCTGTTGTTTGCAGCATGGAGCGGCGATAAGGCGTCTCGCGCTTTATCTATAGCTGCCGTCGCTGTGCTGGTCGGCTGCATGTTCCTGGTAGCCCCGGCGCTCTGTTCCGGCGCAATGGGTCCGGACATCATGGCGTTCAACGGCCAGTTCCGCGCCGACGCTTTCGCGGCTTTCGCGAAGCTGCTGATCTACGGCTCGTCTGCCGCGGCGCTGATCATCGCACCGGCTTTCTTTGAGCGAACCGGATCGATGCGCGCTGAGTATCCGGTGCTGATCCTGCTGGCTGCGCTCGGCATGGGCATGATGGCGTCTGCCAGCGACTTGCTGACTTTATACATCGGGCTCGAGCTCAATTCGCTGGCATCATACGTGTTGGCGGCCTTCCTGCGCACGGACGGCCGATCGGCGGAATCCGGCCTCAAATACTTCGTGCTGGGTGCGCTTGCTTCCGGCATCCTCTTGTTCGGTGTCAGCCTGACCTATGGATTTACCGGAACGACGTCGTTCGCCGGCATCAGCGCAGCGTTGCAAGGGGGTATCCCGACGGGCGCGGTATTCGGCATCGTGTTCGTCCTAGCGGGCCTCGCTTTCAAGATTTCCGCCGTGCCATTCCATATGTGGACGCCTGACGTGTATGAAGGTGCGCCAACCCCGGTTACGACTTTCTTCGCCACAGCTTCGAAAGCTGCTGCCCTGGCACTGCTGATGCGGGTGTCGCTGGAGGCTTTCGGGTCGCAGGCCGACGCGTGGCGGCAAATCGTGATGTTCGCGGCGCTTGCCTCGATCGTGGTCGGCGCGCTCGGCGCGATCGGTCAGACCAATATCAAGCGCCTGATGGCCTATTCCTCCATCAACAACGTCGGTTTCGTGCTGATCGGACTTGCGATCGCAACGCCGCAGGGCGCGGCGGCGATGCTGACCTATCTCGTCATCTACGTCGCCATGTCGCTGGGGGGCTTCGTCGCTATCCTGATGCTGCGGGATGAAGAGGGGCGGCCTTTGGAAGCCATCGCCGATCTGGCTGGCCTTTCCCGCACGCGTCCCGGATTGGCGCTGGCACTGGCCATGATCATGTTCAGCCTTGCCGGTATTCCGCCACTCTTCGGCTTCTGGGGCAAGTTCGTGGTTTTCCAAGCTGCCGTCCAGGCCGGTTACGTTGCCTTGGCCGCGATCGGTATTGCCGCCTCCGTGATCGGTGCGTTCTATTACATCAAGGTCGTGAAGATCATGTATTTCGACGAGCCGGTGGACGCGGTCAAAGGGCGCAGCGATTGGGCCCATGGTGCGCTGCTGGTGATCATGGCCGTCTTCATGTCGCCGCTGGGATATCTGCTGACGAAGTGGCTGGATGGGTTGGCCCAGGCTGCCGCGTCCGCGCTGTTCGTCGCCGCGTAGAGCGCCGCGTCGCTTGATCGAGGTCGTACCCGAAACGGGCTCTACCAATGCGGACCTTCTAGCGCGTCTTGCAGCGGGTGAGGACGTTGTCGAAGGGCATTGGCTGGTAGCGGATCGGCAGGTTGCCGGCCGTGGCCGCCAGGGCCGGGTGTGGAACGATGGGGCCGGTAACTTCATGGGATCGACCGTGATCCGCCTCCGGGCCGGTGATCCGCCTGCGCATACGCTGTCCCTCGTTGCGGGCGTGGCGACATATGCGGCCGTCGAGGCCAGCGCGCCAGAATTGTCGGGTACGTTCTTGAAATGGCCCAACGACTTGCTGGTGCGCGGTGCAAAGCTTGCCGGCATCCTGTTGGAACGCTCTGGCGAGGCCGTGGTGCTGGGGGTGGGCGTTAACCTGGCCAATGCTCCTAAGCTACCCGATCGTCAGACTGTCAGCCTGGCGTCAAAGGGCTTTGCGGTCAGCCGAGACGCCTTTGCCGATCTCCTCGACACGTGCTGGTCGCATGCGCTGCGTTCCTGGAGGAGCGGCGGGTGGGAGGAATTGCGTCAGGACTGGGCGGCGCGCGCGCATCCGATTGGTACGCCGTTGCAGGTCCACGGGCCGGATGGTGAACTGGTGCGGGGTGCCTTTGCGGGGCTTTGCAACGATGGGGCCTTGCAACTGGAGCTTAGCGGCGGCACGAGACGACAGATACATGCGGGCGAAGTTTCTCTCGCGCCGCGTCGCTGATCCAGGACACCCGCCATGCTGCTTGCCATCGATGCCGGCAACACCAACGTTGTTTTCGCCCTTTTCGACGGGCGCGCCATGAAAGGCCGCTGGCGTATCGCCACCGATCCGCGCCGGACCGGTGATCAGTACGCCGTCTGGCTTCTTCAGCTTCTAAAGATCCAGGGTTTTCCGCGCGAGGCGATCAATCGGATCATCATATCCACGGTCGTGCCGCGTGCGCTGCATAACCTGGAAATGCTGGCGCAGAACTATTTCGGGATCGAACCCCTGATCGCCGGACAGGCGGAGGCAGACTACGGGATCGACATCGACGTTGACGAGCCGCGCTCATTGGGGGCGGATCGCGCGGTGAACGCGGTTGCCGCGCACGCCAAGTACGCGGGCGACCTGATCGTCATCGATTTCGGTACGGCGACAACGTTCGACGTGGTGGACTTTAACGGGGCCTACAAAGGCGGCATCATCGCGCCGGGCATCAATCTATCGCTCGACGCGCTGGTCGGCAATACGGCGAAGCTGCCGCGTATCGCGATCGAGGTGCCAAAGGGCACCAGCGTCGTCGGGCGCAACACCGAAGATCAGATGCTGATCGGCGTGTTTTGGGGCTACGTCGCGATGATGGAGGGGCTGATCGCCCGCATCCGCGCCGAAATCGGCCGACCCGCCAAAATCATCGCTACGGGCGGCCTTGCCGTCCTGTTTAACGAGGCCACCGACATCTTTGATGCGGTTGATGCCGATCTGACCCTTGAGGGTCTCGCAATATTGGCGGAGCGTGCCGACAAGTGACTGATGTAAATAGCCCCAAGGCCTACAAGCCGGGCGAGGAATTGCTGTTTCTGGCGCTGGGTGGCTCCGGCGAAATCGGGATGAACGTCAACCTATACGGGTGCCAGGGCAAGTGGCTGATGGTCGACCTGGGCATGACGTTCAGCGGCAACGAATATCCGGGCGTTGACCTGGTATTTGCCGACCTGGATTTTATCGAGCAGCGCCGTGAGGATCTGATCGGCATCGTGCTGACGCACGCGCATGAGGATCACATCGGCGCGGTGCCCTACTTCGCCAAGAAGCTGGGTGTGCCGCTTTACGCCACGCCGTTCACCGCCAGGCTGGTCGCGGCCAAGCTGGAGGAGGAGGGCATCCTCGACCAGATCGAGCTGAACGTCGTGCATGATCTCGACGAGTTCGAGCTGGGGCCGTTCGGGATCAGCTATGTGCCGCTCGCGCACTCGATCGCCGAGGGCAACGCGCTGCTGATCGACACGCCATTCGGGCGCGTGTTCCACACCGGCGACTGGAAGATCGACGAAGAGCCGCAGATCGGCACTCCTGCCACGGCGGAGGAACTGACCGAGATCGGGGACGAGGGCGTGCTGGCGCTGGTTTGCGACTCCACCAATGTCTTCAATCCGGAACCATCCGGGTCCGAGGGTGAGGTCTTGCGTGGGCTGCAGGCCGAAGTTGCGCGGCATAAGGGCAAGCGGGTTCTCGTCACCACCTTTGCATCCAACGTGGCGCGGCTGCAGACGCTGGGCGCGGTGGCGAAGGCGACCGGGCGCGAGCTGTGCGTGGCGGGGCGATCGCTGGATCGCATTATCGAAGCCGGTCAGGCCAGCGGCTATCTGAAGGACCTGCCCACGCCGGTCGATTTTGACACGGCGATGAGCCTGCCGCGCGGCAAGGTGCTGATCGTCGCCACCGGCGGCCAGGGCGAGCCGCGCGCGGCGTTGTCCCGCGTGGCGGAAGGCAATCATCCGCTTTCGCTGGAGGAGGGCGATGTGGTGCTGTTTTCCAGCCGCCAGATCCCCGGTAACGAAATCGCGATCGGTCGAATCCAGAACCGCCTGGCGGAACGCGGCATCGTGCTGATCACCGATCGGCAGAGCCCGATCCACGTCTCGGGACACCCCGGACGGCCCGAATTGGAAACGTTGTATCGCTGGATTCGCCCTGAAATCCTGGTGCCGGTTCACGGCGAAATTCGCCACATGCGCGAGCAGGCGCGGCTCGGCCTGGCGACCGGCGTGCCCAAGGCGGTGTTCCAGCAGAACGGCGATCTTGTGCGGCTTGCCCCGGGCAAACCCGGCAAGATCGACTCGGTTCGTGCGGGCCGTCTGGTGCTGGATGGTGACATGATCGTGCCTGCCGATGGAGACGCGGTGGTGATGCGGCGGCGACTGTCCTCTGCGGGCGTCGTCACCGTGGCGGTGGATGCTCGAGGCGCCGTTCAAGTCGACGCGCTTGGCCTGCCGCTCGATTCCGATCACGAGGCCTTCATCAACGAGACGCGGGGGGACGTGGCGGATGCGCTGGCGGCCGCTCAGAAGGTGCGGGCCGACTTCGGCAAGCGACGGGAAGCGGTGCGGCTCGCAGCGCGCCGGGCAGCTTCACGATGGACGGGCAAGAAGCCGCAGGTGATCGTCATGCTCGCCTCGGATCAGTAAGGAACGCAAGCCATGCAGTGGACGTCGGTCATCGCCATCTATGCCTTGCTATGGGTGCTGGCGGCGTTTCTTGTCATGCCGTTCGGACTACGCACTTCGGATGAGGTTGAGGGGCACACGGTGGAGAAGGGCCACGCAGACAGCGCGCCGGTCAATTTTCGCCCCCGCCGCATCGCCTTTCGCGCCACGATCCTGTCTGCCGTGATGATGTTCGCGTTCTACCTGAACTACGTGAACGGGTGGGTCGATGTTCAGGACCTGAACTTCTATGGTTCCCCGCCCATCAAGAGCATGGGGTACTGACCCAGGGGCGCTACGGCGTATGTCCTCCCCAGGGGTAGTTAGGCTGAAGCTTATTCCTTCGGTAAGCGCCGATGCTACCGATTGGTCATAGGGACAGAGCCTGGCGGGCAAATCGGCCCGCCACGCTGCCTTAGCTCCGCAGGCGCTCAATCCCTTGGGCCAGAGCCACGTAGAGCTTGCCCATGTCCGAAGACAGCAGTGTCACGCCCAAGGCATGGCCTTCGCGGGTCGAGAGGATCTGCCGCAGCAGCGCTTCGAAGTCGTGGATATAGCGGCTGACATGCTCGCGGAAAGCATCGTCTCGCTCGAACAGTTGCTGGATCGCTTTCACTTCGCCGGCATCGAGCAAGGACACGGCCCGGCGGGCAAAGATGCCACGGTCGCCGCGCAGATAGGCCGACCATGCGGTGTCAGCGACATCGCTGGACAGCGCCGTGGCAATGTCGATCGCGTTTGATTTCAGCGAGTCCACGATTAGCGCGGCGTTACGGCTGAAGTCGTTGTCGACCTGCTCCTGCGCGATTTCCCGTGCGAGGGCGACCCGGCTTTCCAAGCCGACCACGGCGTCTTCCATCGCGGTCAGTTGCTCGCGCATCTGCAGCGCCGCCTCGCGGCCAGCGCCAGACGCATGGGCGACGGCCTGCTCCAGCGCACCGGCAGCCTCGGCCGCACGCGGACGCATGACGCGATCGATCGCCTTCGCGCTTTCGTCGCCCAGCTGGTCCGCCAGTTTGCGCACGCGGCTCGCACCCTCTTCCTCGAGGCTGGCGAGCGCAGCCCGGACGGAAGCGGACAATTGCTCAACCGCTGCGCCCAGTTCCTCGCGAGTTCGCAGGCCAACGCGCTCGCTGGTGCGTTCCACGTCTTCCAAGGCGGCGCGCAAGGCCCCGATCTCAGCGTAATGCGTCTCGTTGTGTTCGGAGAGGGCGGACTGGCCGCTGGCGAGTTCGGCCTGCACCGAGAGCACTGCCTCGCGCGTGCCGTCGATCGCCGTATGCAATTCGCCGCTGCGACGAGCGCCCGCGCCGATGTCGTCGATCAGCTGCAACACTTTGTCTCCCAGGCGGGAAAGGCGATCGTCTGCCACCGAGAGCGCCTCGGGCAACACGCCGGAGCTATGCTTGGCGCTGGCCTGGATCAGTTCGAGCAGGCGCACGCTGGCGTCGGTCAACTTCTCGACCTCGCCCTCGGTCGCGGCCAGCGTCGTGCGCGATGCGGTCAGGCGGTCGCTCAACACCGCCAGGCTGCGGGAGATGACACCCTCTGCCTCGGCACCGCTTTGCGCGATAGCCGCCAACCGTTCGCTGTGATCGCTGAGCGATCCGACCAGCGCTTCGCTACGCCAGGCGAGGGCATCGGAGTGGCGTTCGTGTTCGGCCAGTCGCTCCGCCACCGCACCGTCCAGTGCCGCAAGCTGCGACTGGATACGCGTCAGTGCCGCCTGCTCGCCGGCAGAAATCTGCGATTGCAGTTCGCCCGCCCGCGCGCGCAAGCGATCGACGCGTTCTTCCAATGCGGCCAAGGCGGCCTTGTCGGTCGCCGCAAATTGCGTGCGCAATTCCTCGCCGCTGCGCGAGAGTTTGTTCGCACGTTCATCCAGTGATTCAAGGCTGGCGCGCTCGACTTCGGTGATGCGGGCTTCCAGTTCGGCGCGGCGTTCCTCGATGGTGGAGAGGCGGCCGTTCCAGGCTTCGACCGCGCGGCCCTCGCTATCCTGCAAGGCGCGACCGACAACGCCGCTTTCATCGCGCAGGGCGGTCAGGCGGGCGCGCAACGACGTGAGGCTTTCCGCTTCATGATGGTCGAGCGAGGCGCGGGCTTCTTCCACTTCCTGGGCCAGGGCGGCGGCGCGGGTGCGGATCGCCGCCAGCATCTCCACCTCGTCCCGCTCCAGGCTGGTGCGGAATTCGGCACCGCGCTGGGCCAGGGCGTCGAAGCGATGCGACGCCAGTTTTTCGAGATCGTCGCAGACGCGGCGGAAATCATCGACGGCCGCTGTCATCGACTGGCGGACGACGCCAACCTGCGCCTCGCTCGCCGCGCCGACATCGCTGAGCCGCTCAAACCCGGATACCAGATCCTGCAACTGGCTTTGCGCGGTCCGCCCGGCGTTGGCGATATGGTTGGTCACGTCCTTGGCGGAACTGGCGATCACCGGCAATTGGCCGCGCAGGCGATCCATGTTTTCCAGTGCGGTCTTGCTGACGGCCTGGATGGTTTCCAGCCGCCCGCCGTTTTCCACGATGAGCGATTGGAGGCGATCGGCGTTCTGCGTCAGGCGCTCTACCGCCAGCCGTCCCAGCGTCTCCAGGTCACGGGACTGTGCCGCAACGAATTCGCGCGCCAGGCTAAGCTCTCCATTGACGCTGGACAGCCGTGTCTGCAGCAGGGCGCTTTCCCGCGAAAGCAGGGCGGCGGCATCGCCAAAGCGCCCGGCTTCGCGTCGGCTGGTGCGCATGGCCAGTAGCCATACCGCGACGACGAGCAGGACCGGCACCGCCCACTGCATGACCATCGCCGGCACCTGGCTTAGCGGCAGCGTGGCCAGCGCTGCCGATTGCGACCAGAAAAAGAAACCTGTCCACAGCACAATCACTCCGACGGCCCCGGCCATCGGCAGAATGTCAGATCGGGAGGCGGCGACGGGCTCGTCCTCGATCCACGCAGAGGCGTCGATCACATCCGATTCGCTCTCAGGCATGCCCGGTGTGTCCTGAAACGGGGCAGTTTCTGCGCCGTTTTGTTCGGATGCGTTCGCCCCGAAGGCGATTATGCGTGTTTCCCCTGACATCGTCGGAAAATATCACGAAGGGGCCGTCGCGTTAAACCCCGGTTTAGCCCTAGGGCTTACCACGCTTGTGGATGGCGTATGAAGCAGGTGCCCTTGAAGCCACGCTACAGGCTGCGGCAGGCGGTGATGCGGCTCTGTTCGAGGAACTGCGCACGGCGTTCGTGGATAGCGTCGCGCGCCAGGTCGACTTGCTGGAGCGCGCCCGTTGCGATGGCAATTGGACGATCGCGGCGATGCGGTTGAAAGGGTTGGCCGCCTCGTTCCACTCCGAAGCGTTGCTCGAACTGGCCGAGGAGGCCTTGGAAGCCGCTCCCGGAGAGCCGATGGTGGTGCGACGGCTCAAGAGCTACCTGGCGACATTCGCGACCCCTTGAGTACGCAAAAGCAGTTTTCCGGAAGGCCTCTTCGCGTCGCGCTTGGCACTTTCGTCATCAGTGCCTAGGACAGCATCGTCCGGTTGGACGGGAACAGGGCTTCCCGAACGTCAGGATAGATGGAGATATCACTCTGCGCACCGCCCTGCTTGCCATGCTGGACCCCGTGGGAGGCTCGATGGCCTACCCCCGCGCGTTCCTGCGCATCGCCGGGACGACGCTGGCGCAGCATCAACTGGGCATGGCACTTGCCTTGGATTGCCAGCGGGTGATCTGCCTCGCGCGGGGGCCGTCGCCAGAGCTGAACGCCGTCCAGCGCGCGGTAGAGGCGGCGGGCCTGCGCTTCCATATCGTCGCGGGACCGCAGCAGTTGTCCGCCCTTGTCACCGCGACCGACGAACTGATCGTGATCACAGAGGGCGTCTTTGCCGAGCCGGGTGATGTAGCGGAACTTCTGGAAGGTACCCGCCCGGTCGTCCTGGCGCTGCCCGATGACGGAGCGGTGGCCGAAGGGTTCGAACGGCTGGACATCAACCACGCCGCCGCTGGCGTGATGCGTATTCCCGGCTCCCTGGTGGAGCGATTGCATGACCTGCCGGCGGACTGCGATGCGGCATCGGCGTTGACGCGTATCGCGCTGCAATCCGGCGCGCAGATGCAATACGTTCCGGCCGAGGAGCGAACGGCGGCGAACTGGCGCATGGTCCGCTCCGAGGCGGATGCGCTGACGATCGAAACGGACTGGCTGCGATTGCGGCTGGCGGGTGGTCCGGCCGTGACGCTGTCTGATAGACTGGCGCGCGCGGGCGTACTTTCTTTCGGATCCTCGCTGCTGCATGGCGGCAACGCCAGCGGCATGACAGGGCTGGGGGTGATGCTGGCGATGGCTCTGGCCCTGGCGCTGGGTTTTGCCGGGCTGACGGTGCCCGCGTTCGTGGTCATTGCGCTGGGCTGGGTGATGGCGCGCGCGACGGGTTTGCTGCGCAATGCCGAGCGACACGCCCATCGCGTGTTGGCCCCGGCGATCCCGCGCGCCGACGTGCTGGGCTGGGCGGTGGACGTGACGTTGGTGATCGTCGGCGTCGTGGGTGTCACGGCCGTTGAGGACGGTGTGCCGATCCCCCTGGAGTACCGTATCTTCGCCCCCGTGATGCTGATGTTGATGGTACATCTTGCTTCGCGTTTGCTGGCTGGTCGCCTGGCTGCCTGGACGTGTGACCGCGCAGCGCTGGCGCTGCTGCTGGCGGTCGCAGCCGCTTTGGGATACCTGGGCATCGTCATCCGGATCGCCGCCGTCGCTTTGGCGATTGCCGCCGTTCTGCTGCCGCCGCGTCGCTCGGCGTAATGGTTGGCGCTGGATAACCCGGCCTTAACCAGCGTAGGCTTATCGATCACGTATGTTCGATCCCCTCGCGCGCACCAGCAATGGGCTTTCCATCACGGATACCGTGCGCGCAGCGTTGGCTCGCGACGACGCGCTGGCCGATACGATCCAGCCCATTCTGCGCCACCTCATCGCCAGCGATCACGGTCCGCTGTTCGGCGAAGCGATCATCGCCCAGATATTGGGAACGAGCCAGGACTTGTCCCGCCAGCTGCTAAGCCGCCACGCCGGTCGCCCCGTGGCGGGGGAGCCGTTCGTCGAAGAGAGGGTAGGGGCGCTTGGCGATGTCCTGCTGGATGATCCAGCCTTGCTTGCGCACCTCCACGGCCAGGCGCTGGAATGGCATGTCTGTGCGCAACTGCAGGAAGCGCTGGCGTTGGACCCAGTGATATCGCCCTTGTTGCAAGCGTTTGTCGCCAGTCACGATCCCTCGTTGAACGGTGCGGCTCTGAAGGTTCTGGCGGCGCAAACGCGCTGGCGGCAGTCCAGCCGGCGCATGCAGTTGCCCCTGCAAGAGCTTCCCGCAGACCTGCTGCAGGCGGCGCTTGTCGCGACGCG
>NZ_CAXYKL010000091.1:0-3958 GCF_964277725.1 uncultured Novosphingobium sp.
CTGCTCGGTCAGCCCGGAGCGCCATTCCACTACGCTCTACAGCTCCAACGATGCCTTGGACTGGCGGTTCGAAGGCGTCGTCCTCGATCATCAGAACAAGGACATGCTGATTTTCGAAGGGCTGATCGACGGGCACTACTGGGCCCAGACCCGGCCTTTGGGAGACCTCTACTTCGCCTATCCACCTGGTAGCGAATGGCGGGCCGGGCCTTCGATCAACCTGGCGTACTCCCCGGATGGGCGCTTTTGGAAGCCGGTCGACAAGCCCGGAATCCGGCCTCACGCCGCGACTGTCGCCACTGCGCGGATGGGTGGGGGCGCCCCTCCGATCCTGACGCCCGAGGGCTGGCTGACCCTGTGGCATGGGGTAGAGCCGCATGAGATCGTCGGCATCTATCGCACCTACTGGTCGCTGCTCGATCGCAATGACCCCAGCGTGACCCTGCGCACCCAACACGCGCCGTTGTTGGAAGCGAATGCGGACCTGACCCAACCTATCGACCACCAGATGTACGTTCGAGATGTGGTCTTCACCACCGGGATCGTGGACGGCGGGGAACACTACATCGTCGCCTCTGGCGAAGCCGATCTCGCATGCCGGATCACGCATATTCCACAGAGCGTCTTCCGCTCATGATGCGCCGATAGCTGAAAAAAATGGGGAGCTGAGACATGGCGGAAATTGCCGGATGGGTCGCCCCGATCGCCACGATGATCGCGGCAATGATGACCGCTTCGAACCTGGGCGCTCGAATGACCGGCTGGGGCTTCGTCGTTTTTACTGTCGGCTCGATTTCCTGGACACTGGTGGGAGTGACGTCAGGGCAAACAAATCTTGTTGCCGCGAACGGTTTTCTGATCCTGATCAACGTCATTGGTGTTTGGCGCTGGCTTGGGCGGCAAGCGGCGTATGAAGACGGTGGGCAATCCGCGAAGAAGGCGAGCCGCACATCCTCGTCTCCCAGCCTTTTCACGGCCACCGGTATCAGCGGCATGGCGGTTGTCGATGAGAATGAGCGCACCATTGGTCATGCCGTGGAAGCGTTGGTGGAATGCGCTTCGGCTGCAGTCAGCTATGTGGTCGTTGCAGAGGGCGGAATTGCAGGCATCGAAGAAAAGCTTCGTGCCGTCCCCGGCCAGAGCATAAAATTTAAATGTGACCGCCTTCGCCTCAATATGTCGGGTGAAGCCTTTCGATCACTCCCTAGCCTCGCGCCCGGACGCTGGCCCGTATCTGCCGAAGCGGTTTCAAGACAAGAATAAGGCGCCGCCGATCTGCTCGGCGACGCCCGCGATTACTTTGTCGGTCTTAGCGTGAAATCAGGCCTTGAGATGCTTGGCGAGATGCTTGTTCATCTCGAACATGCTGGCCTTCTTGCCGCCAAAAATCTTTTCAAGCTTGTCGTCGGCGTTGATCTGGCGCTTGTCGGCCGGGTCCTGCAGGTCGTGTTTCTTGATGTAATCCCACACCTTTTTCACGACCTCGCTGCGGGGCAAAGCATCAGAGCCGACAATTTCGGCCAAATCGGGCGAGGGAGTGACGGGGGCAGTAATGCCGCCACGTGCGCCGCCTGCGGCTTTGCCCGTCTTCTTCACCTTGGCAACGGCGGCCTTGGTCTCGTCTTCGCCTCGCTTCGCTTTGGTAGTCGCCATGGAAGATCCTCCTGAGCTTATATCGCGAGCGCACAGTGGGCCGCGATTGTCGAGATAAGTCTGAAATGACCAAGAGGTTGCCTGTGCGCCGATGGGAAAGGTTGCACACACGCCACAGCAGGGCCAGAACAGTCAGAATCATCTGATATGATATCTTGTATCATATCGTGGCTGTGAGTAAGGCGGCGCGCGACTATCAGCCAGTCGCAATTTGTCTCCAGTCCAAGGGTCAGCACAATGAGCCGTTACGCTTCCTTCGCCAGCCTCGTCGCGATCACGGCGACGATGATGGCAACACCGGCATTCGCAAACGATGCACCCGCGGCGGACCGGGATGGAGGAAGCCCCACCGGAGCGGCAAAGCCAGAGTCGCTGCATACTCGCCAGTCGTCGGAGATCGTCGTCACCGCTCCGTTCCAGCGTGACCGGCTGGATATCCTGTCGGGCGTTTCGGTCGTGCAGGGTGCCGAGCTGACCCAGGCGTTGCGCCCGACCATCGGCGAGACGTTGGCACGTACTCCCGGCGTCTCCGCCACGTCCTTCGGCCCCAACGCCTCGCGACCGGTTCTACGTGGCCTCCAGGGTGAGCGTGTACGCATTCTCACGGACGGGATCGGTTCTATCGACGTGTCCAACACCAGCGTCGACCACGCCGTTGTCGTCAATCCGCTGCTGGCAGACCGCATCGAGGTGCTGCGCGGGCCGTCCACGCTGATGTTCGGTTCGTCCGCGATCGGCGGTGTCGTCAATGTGATCGACAAGCGCATTCCCCGCGTGGTGCCAGATGAAGCGATCCACGTCGATATGATCGGCACGTACGGGTCTGCTGCGAATGAGCGGTCAGGCGCTGGCGCGGTCGACGTGCCGCTGGGTGACAAGTTCGTGGTTCATGCCGATGGCAGCTATCTCAAGACCGGCAATCTGCGCATCGGCAACTATGTCCTGTCCCGCCGGGCGCGGGCTACGGCGCTGGCCAATGCCGGAACCGAAACGCCCGAACAGTTGGACGAAGGCATCGACTTCGCCGAAAATGCCCGACTGCGCGGCAAGCTACCCAACTCGCAAAACAAGACCTGGACCGCTGGCGTCGGTGCGGCGCTGATCACGGACACCGGCAATCTTGGTGTCTCGTATAGTCACTATGACAGTCTCTACGGCGTCCCCGATCGCTACGCCATCCGCCCCGGCGAGGAACAGGAAGGACCGCGCCTCAGCCTGGCGCAGGACCGCGTAGACTTGCGCGCCGAGGTGGAAACCGGCGGCGGCCTGCTCAAGAGCATCCGCGCTCGCGCCGGGTACGCCACGTATCGGCACTTCGAACTGGAAGAGAACGGCGACGTTGGCACCGCGTTCTACAATAAGGGCCTGGAAGGCCGCGTCGAATTGGTCCAGTCCGATCGCGGAGCCTGGAAGGGCGCGAGCGGCGTGCAGTACTTCTCGCGCGACTTCAACGTGGTGGGCGATGAAGCCTTCCTGCCGCGCAACTCTACTGAGCAATTCGGCATATTCACTCTGCAGCAGCTGGACTACGGCAAGCTGAAGTTCGAGGGCGGCGCGCGCTTTGAGCATACTTCGCTGATCGCCAAGCCGCTGCCGGATCAGCCACAGTTCTTTCAGGGTCAGCGCAAGTTCGATGCCTTCTCCGGGTCCCTGGGTGCGTCCTATGCCATCGCAGACGGCTGGCGTCTGGGTGTGAATGCCTCCCGCACGACCCGCGCGCCCTCTGCTGAGGAACTGTTTGCCAATGGACCCCATGCCGGCACGCAGGCGTTCGAGATCGGCAATCCGGATTTCAAGAAAGAACGCGCTTGGGGCGTTGAAGCGATCCTGCGTGGCAAGGGGCAGGGCTACAGCCTCGAAGCATCTGCATTCTACAACTGGTTCAGCAACTTCATCTATGAAAGCCTGACGGGTGACGTAGAGGACGGCCTGCCGGTGTTTCAATCCAACCAGGCAAAGGCGCGCTACTACGGCGTCGAAGTGCAAGGCTCGCTCGACCTGGCAAAGCTGGGCGAAATGACGCTGACCGCCGATGGCCTTGCCGATTACGTCCATGCCCAGATCACAGAGGCCGGGCCCGCACCCCGAATCCCGCCGCTGCGCGTCGCCGGCGGACTGCAACTGTCGGGCAAGAACCTGGACGTCAGGGGCGAAGTGGAGTGGAACGACGGGCAAAAGCGTGTCGCCGCGTTCGAAACCCCGACGGACAGCTTCACGCTGGTGAATGCACAACTCAACATCCGGCCCTGGGGTAACGAACGTCCGCTCTCGTTCGCGCTTTCGGCGAACAACATCTTCGACGTGG
>NZ_CAXYKL010000092.1:0-8400 GCF_964277725.1 uncultured Novosphingobium sp.
GTCACGATCGCAGGCAGTCTGGCCTGGGGTTTGGGGTGGGGACTGGAACAGTCGGGGCCGGACCGCTTTGCTTGGCACTGGGGCGCTAACGACGGCGTCGCGAACCTGTTCGTTCTCGACCTCCTCAACAATAACGGACTGGTCGTGCTGACGAACGGGGCCAGGGGGCAGCGAGTCTATGAACGAGCCGCCCGCGTCCGGTTCGGACGCGAGTTTGACGCCTTGACCTGGTTGCAACCGTGACGTCGGCCAACACGTGGTTGGAAACGACCATTCAGACCCATTTGTCGACACTCGCCGGCGCTTTTCGACTTCCCAACTCCGGTCATTGGTTCATGTTGCGGGAGCGCTGGTCGAATGGCTCGATTTGGGATAAAGCCGTCATTCCCGTCGCATCGCCAAGTGTCGGCTTCTAGCAAGATCTGACATTTGCGCGATCGGCTAAGCGGGACTGTGCGAGCATGTCGGCACGACGAATATTGATCTGATCTCGCAGACTCTCCCAGTCGACGCTTCATTGCCATCAACGTCTCGATCGTGACCGGGGTTTCAATTCACGGCCATCATGGCTTGACCTAGTACTGGGACTTGAACAGCATTGCTCCCGAGGGAGTTGATCCGATGAACGCCGAGACGAGACCTGCCAAGCACAGTGCGCCGGGCCAGTATCTCGGTTTCGCGCTGCAGCCCGTTCGCGTCTTTTATCACCTCCTGATCGCACCTAAAGGCGCGAAGGTATCCCTGGAATACAAGGATGACGTGGCCGTCCACCACGCCGACGGCAAGCTTGTGCTGGAGCAGACCAAGAGCGCGCTGCGCCAGAATCCGGTCTCGGACTGGGCCTATGACCTCTGGAAGGCATTTGAGAATTGGCGCGCGATGATCGTAGCGGAGGAAATAGATCCGAAGCTGACCGAATTTTGCCTGTATGTGACACCCCGAAAGACAGGCGCCTTCGTTCAGTTACTTTCTGCCGCTGGCGATGCGGCTGCGGCCGAGGCATCGCTGAAACTGATTCGAACCAAGCTTGCGAAGCTGAAGGCGTCTCCCGGTTGCGCGGAGTATCTGCTGCCCTTTCTCGATGCGCCCATCGCACAGCAAACGGATATTGTGGCCCGATTCAAGTTCGATTCCGAGGGGGCCGATCCGCTCGACGCCATCCGCGCCGTCTTGGCGCCTATCATCAGCGAGAGCCAGATCGATGTCCTCATCAAATCGGGCATCGGCCAAGCCAAGCAGTTACTCGATCGCCTGATCCAGCGCGGTGAAAGGCCAATCCTCGATGCGGATGCATTCCGCCGCGATTTTCATGCCTTTGTAAGACAAAATAATCTTCCCGGTTTGCTAACCTCTTTCGGGGGTGCTCCGAGCGAAGACCTCGTCACGGACGTAGCCTCCACGCGACCGACCTTCATCCGTCAACTCGAACTCGTCGAAGCGAACGATGAAGAGCGACTAAGGGCGGTCAGCGATTATCTGCGCGCATCGGCCGACAAGGCCGATTGGGCGGACCGCGGTGTCATCTTTCCGGGCAGCCTCGACACTTGGGACGATGATCTCGTGCGTCGGCACGGTATGATCCGGGGGGATGTCGCAGATCTCCACAGCGATCGATCGGCACCGGTTCAGGGGAGGCTTGTCTACCGCCAATGTGCTCAACATCAGGCCCCGCTCGAAGGACGAGCCGTTCCAGGCCATTTCGTCCATGGCAGTTACAATGATTTGGCCGACCGGCGCCTTGTGGGTTGGCACGCCGATTATAAAGCCCTGCTTGGCGAGGCTCCTGAATGACGGCCCTCGTCAGCCCGAACCTCACCGAACTCGACCTCGTTCAGAACCCCGCCATCGGCGCCTATCTGATCTGGAATTTCACGTTGGGCTATCAGGAAGATGGTCCTGACGCAGCGCCAGCACTGCTCGCCTTTTTGGTCCTGCCGATGCTGCTGCACCGTCAGACATTCGAGGCCGTCACGTCTACCAGAAAGGCATCGGGCCTCACGTTGTTCGCAGCCAAATTCGAACGTGAGCGCGAAGTGCTTATCGAACTGCATTCGCGCGCGCGCCTGCTCCGCCCGCTGACGCTCCAGTCTATCGGCGTCGCATCGACCTCGCGCCTCATCCGGATCGACCATGCCTCAGCTTTGCTCCACGGATATCCGCTCGATCTCCTAGAGGTAAAGAAGCCCGCCATTCCGGAACGGCTGAAGGGTTTCCCGGCCGCTGCCGACAAGATCGGCTACTGGTTTTCTAAGCTCGGACTTCCGCAGATTGCCTCGACCTTGAGGATCGATTTTTAATGTATTTTCAGCTTCGCAAATTGATCCTCTGGCCGCGTGCGGACGAAAAACCCCGCGAACTCGACTTCCACCCCGGCGTTGTGAACGTAATCAGCGGCGCGTCAAAAACCGGCAAGTCGGCCGTGATACCGATTATCGATTACTGCCTTGCCTCCGACAAATGCGCGATCCCGGTCGGCGTCATCCGTGAAAACTGCAGTTGGTTCGGTGTCGTGATCGACACGGTCGAAGGCCAGAAGCTCCTCGCGCGGCGAGAGCCGGGCGATCAACAAAGCACAGGCGACATGGTCCTTATCGAGGGCGATGTTGTCGAGGTTCCGCATCGGATCGAGGGCAAGGATACCACCCAAAAGAACGTCAAGAAGATGCTCGACCGATTGGCCGGGCTCACCAATTTGGGTTTCGATCCAGATTCCGACGCGGCCGCACAATCCCGACCTAGCTTTCGCGACCTAATGGCGTTCACGTTCCAGCCGCAAAACATCGTCGCCAATCCCGACGTCATGTTCTTCAAGGCGGATACGAGCGAGCATCGCGACAAGCTGAAGACGATCTTTCCCTACATCCTTCAGGCGGTCACCGCAGACGTCCTGCAGGCGCGGCATGAGCTTGACCGGTTGAATCGGTTGCTGCGGCGACGGGAGGCTGATCTTCGTGCGTTCGTGACCGCCGGCAACGCCTGGCGGCTTGAAGCGACCTCCTGGCTCCGGCAGGCAATCGAATTCGGGCTGCTTCCGCCGGACCAGGTCATTCCGACCGAATGGCCCGACATTGTCGACCTTCTGCGTGGCGTGGTCGCCGCGAACAGCGAAGCTGCTCATCCAACCATTGCCGGAGTAGATGCCGCGCTTGTGCGCCTAAAGGAACTGCGCGACGAGGAAACCAAGGTCGCGCGCGAACTGACCCAGCGGCGACAGCGTCTGACGGAACTCCGCCGGCTGATCGAAAGCAGCGACGCCTATGGAAGCGCGCTGCGAATCCAGCGCGATCGTCTCGCGATCTCGGAATGGTTGAAGCAGCTCTTGCCGGACGGCCGACCGGAGGATGTGATCGCGCTGCTGGGTGCGGGCGGCCGCGAGAAGGTCGAGCAACTCAGCGATGCTCTGGCCGCAATCGAGGTCAGACTTCGAACCCACCCCAGTGTGTCGGACACGCTCGATAAAGAAATCCTGCGGCTGCGTGCGGATGCCGAGACCTTTCTGATCCGGCTGAACGAAATCAAGCGTGAGATTGGGCTGCTCGAACGCAACTCTCAGCAAGCGAAGCAAGCGATCGACCGGTTCGATCGCATGGAGCGCTTCCTTGGGCGGCTCGAACAGGCGCTGGAGCTTTATGACAGGACGGATCAATCGGCGGGGCTTCGTCAGCAGATCGATGCCCTCAAGGCTCAGATCGCGGAATTGCAACGGCGGGTCTCAGAAAGCGAAATTCAGCGCAAGGTCCGCAATGCCCTCGACAGTATCGAAGCGACAACGGGCCGACTAATTCCGCGGCTCGACGCCGAATGGCCCGACGCGCCGGTGCGGCTCATGATCCAAGATCTCACGGTGAAGGTGATTCGCGGAACGCGTGACGATTATCTCTGGGAAATCGGAAGTGGCGCGAACTGGCTCGCCTATCATGTCGCGCTCACCCTGGCCCTGCAGACCTTCTTCCTGGCTTTGCCCCATCACCCTGTTCCCGGCTTGCTGATCTACGATCAGCCCAGCCAAGTCTATTTTCCACGGCGCGCGGCAGGCGAGGACAGGTCCGATCCAATATCCTGGCGCGATCAGGATGTCGAAGCGGTCCGGAAGGTATTTGCCTTGCTCGGCGAACAAGTCGGCAAAGCGTCGGGTCGACTGCAGGTCATCGTCCTGGACCATGCTGATGAGGACGTCTGGGGCGGCCTGGACCATGTCGTGCTTGCCGAACAGTGGCGCGACCACGCTCTCGTTCCCCTCGAATGGCTTGAGCCTGACGAACCGGATTAAGGCTTTCGTCGTGATGCTTTTTTGAAGCTTTGCGGCTTCCCTATGCTTTGCGCCACGCCCAAGACTTTCGATACCGGTTGCCTCTCTCGCGAATGTTCAAGCCCATGCAGCGGCGGCCGCAGCCGCTGCCACCCCCGTCGTCCCCGCTGCCGCGGTCGCGCCCTTGTCGAACGTTACCAACTTGTCAGCGCTGATCGGCGCTGGGAGCGCCCTCTTGGTAATGCTGCTGAAGGACGGCGAGCGTGGTCGTGGCGTTCACATGACGCACCTGCCCCATACGGCTTCCTTCCATTCCAACGAAGGGATCGTACCATCAAACCTTGGGATCAAACACCTAGTCTGTTGCTTTAGATGCGCGGGCCTTCTCCCAATTTCGTTTGCACAAGCCTGGCCGTGTCTCAGAGAGCACTATCGATCCCCAGCAGGTTTAGACTGATATCAAATGCTACGCTAAGGCTGGGGCTGAGCGACGCCACCCACCCGCCGAAGGACGCCTCCTGTGCCCTATGACGCCTTCACAATTGACACCAACACAATCATCCATGGTGGCATGGACTTCAAGACGGGCCTCCTCGGGCAACTTGAGCAGTTTAAAGACGGTCCGGTCAAGTTCGTTATCTCCGAGATAGTCGTGCGCGAGACGCTCAAGCATCTGCAGGCTCACACGAGGAAGACGCGAGACGCCGTGCTCTCGTCGCTTAACAAGGCAGCCGGAGCCGGCCTGATCAACGAGGAAGCAGCAATGGCGGCGAAAGCGGCGCTGGCCGACTCCCGGGAGATTGCCCGTGGTGCGGTCGCGGCGTTTCTAGATGGCACCGGAGCCGAAGTCGTACCCGCGAACCTCGCTACCGTGGACACGCTGCTCAAGGCATACTTCGAGCCCACAGCGCCGTTCGAAGCCAGCGGTGAGAAGAAGAGCGAGTTCCCGGACGCGATCGCACTGATGAGCTTGGAGCAGTGGGCCCGGTCATCCGGCCGAACCATTCTCGCGGCCAGCGCTGACAAGGGCTGGAAGGCGTTCGCCGACAGGTCCGACCATATTTCCGTCGAAGGTGACCTCGGCGGTGCCCTGCAGATCGTGCAGGACGACACGGATGCTGCGGCGGTAGCGATCAATGGCCTCCTCCGACGCATGACAGGCGGCGAGCTCGGCGGACTGATGGCGTCGGTCAGCCACCGCCTGAGCGACGCGCTGCTCGACTGGGACTTCGAGATCGAGGCGTCGTCATATCTACGGTACGAGGTCGATACCTACGAGCTAAAGCTGGAGGACTTCAGCTTCGTCGAGCAAGGCGAGGGGTTCGCCGTCACAATCGTGCGGCTGGAAGCCGAGGAGACTGCGATACAAGTCGATGTCGAGATCACCGCCACCGCCATCGCCGACTTCTCGCTATACGCTTGGGATAGCATCGACCGCGAGGAGATCGGACTCGGTACCACGTCGGCCTCAAACGAGGAGACCTTCCCCGCATCGATCCTCATCACCTTTCTGGGTCCGCTCACCGGCCCGCCCGAAGAACTCGACATCGAGGACGTCGAGGTGGTCGAGGCGCTAAGCAGCGTGAATATGGGCGAGATCGAGATGGACTATGGCGAGGATGATCGCGATGACTATGACCAGCTTCAGTTGGTGCTGGCGGCGGCGGCCGTCTAATGAGAGCCTATGGCCAGAATCGGTTGTTCGTGGATCACCTCGCTGACGGAAGGAATTTCGGCTTTCACGATGCCGCTTCAATCGACAGAATGACCGAGTAGGGCCGCTCAGCCGGCGGCGAGTTTGCGCGATTTGAACGGCGGGTTCCGGTAAAAGCAGACGCTTATATTAACAATGCTCAACGCCTTGAGTTGGTCGGTATCCGGCTGGCAGCTTCGCGGCCGAGCCGCCGCTGCGCTAGACGATCGATATCGATCACATCGGCGATCCGAACTTTTCGATGAATTCCGCCCCAGAGTGGGCCACGGCATCAATAATCCCGGTGTGCAGCCGCGTTTCGCTTCGGTTGGCGAGCCGCTTCTTCGTTAGAGAGGGCTAGGGCATAAAATGCCTCGATCGCGCGCATCAAACTGGTGCGTCTGGCGCAACTGCCTTCGCCTTCTTCTTGCCGGCACCCACACCTGGCTTCTTGATCCACGCGAAAGCCACGCCGTAGCCGAGTTCGTTGGCAATACGCCTCGCGGCATGACGAAACGAGATCAGGCTGAAGAATGGCAGCTTCAGGTCCTTGCCCGGTGCGGCGTTGACCAGCACGCCGAAAACTACCGTGAATTTAGAAGTATCGAACGGCTGGTCGGCCGCCGGGATAATATCTTCGAAGACAGCCCCACCTGGCTGAGCCGCTATCTTTGCTCGAACCGCGTCGCGAAATTTGCCGTCGCGCTTCAGCACGACACTCGACACCAAGCCTTGGTTGAACAAGTGACTGAGCTTCGAAGACTCAGATTTGTCCTTGATATGAATAAGCGCTCCACCCTTAGAAAGGAAGTCGCACACCTCAATCGGCGAGGAAGCATCACTCGGCTTCACGAGTTGGACGTCCAGCGATAGCAAGTCACCGCCTGCTGCTCCCAGCGCGGCGTTATAGGTTTTCTCGTTATCTCCGGCGGCAGCCGCCGGCAAGTCGACCTTGGCGACATGATCGAAGTACGCCTCGACCTCTTCCGCGAGGGCGTTGTCGATCTTGTACCAGCGCCCTCCGGACAAGGTGTAAGTTGAGCCTTCCAGCTTCGTCTCGTAAACCAAGCAATCCCGCATCTTCCAAGATGAACCGGCGGAGGTCCCGTCCTCGTCAACTTCCTGCACAAAATGGCTGTCGAGCATATCCGCCGTGTAGGCGGCCTTGCCCTTGTCCTTCAGGCCCTGAAGGTAATGCGCCACCTCTAGATCAGGATAGACCAGACGCGAGCCGTAGCCACGAAATGTGACCGATCCACCGTTGTCTGGATCGTACATAGCAGGAAAGGCCAGGCTGACCTCATCAACTTCGGATGCGTTTTTTATGAGCGCTCCCGTCATCGTATCGACAAGGCTTGCTTCGAGCTTGGCGAGCGTTCCTCGATCACGAACATGCCTGATGTGGTCGATCCAGCCGAACTCGGCTTTATACGCGTCCTCGTTGTATAGCTCGAATGCCCTCGCGCAGATCGCTGGCAAGTCGCCCACCGTCGCCTTGCGGCGAATCGACAAGCTGTCGTTCCCGCTGATACGTGTCGCAAATGCCTTGTCCTTCGGCTCGCCGAGCAAGCCTCTAACGATGTCCCGTTCGGGGTCGATTTCGAACACCGTTCGCTCGGCGCCACGACTCGCCTGCGATCGACGATTCAGCGTGTTCGCGTCCGGTGTGCGGACATCTGCACTCTTCAGCTTGCGATGGTCGACGGCATTAAGAACCACGCGGAGGCCGAAGTCCTGCTCGATGGCTGCGGCGTCAAGCTTCGCATGGCCAAGCCCAAAAGCAACAGCGAACCAGCGTTCCGCCGCCCTGACGAAGACCAGCCCATAGCTTGAATGCTGGAACAGGTCAGCCTTCTGCCCTTCCGTGAGCCCCAAGAATTCCGCCCAATTAGGCGTACCACCGCCAACTGGCCCAGCTGCGATCTTTGCTCCGGCTAGTGAAGGTAAGTCGCTTAGGACAACGCCCGCACGCACAGCGTCCGCCGGCTCCACGCCCTGCCGTATCAGTCGCAGCGCCAAGTTTTGAGTTCTTTCAGCCACAGTGAAATTTGACGCTTCCGGCCCGGCCGAGTCAACTCATCAAAGAACCATAGGTTTAAACCAATGTGGATCGTTCTCTTCGGCGAAACATCGCAGTCGCTAGACTTCGCGCAATGGATTAAGTGACGTTGCAGCCATAAAGTCCTCGGTAGACAGCTGTTCATGGCTGCCGCTTGCAACGTGGCGGCAGCGGTCTGGCAGCCCTTTTCGATGTGGCCGTCTACCGGGTGGGATTGGGCGCTTTTGACCAGTAGCTGACGTTAGCCAGCAGGTCGGGCAAACGGCAGCTTTCGGGATCGCCGCCGATCAACCTCAAAGACGAAAGTCAAGAGCCGTAGCTACCGTCTGACAGTTGGTGAACGAACGGCTGGGAACGCAAACCTGACGGCCCAAACCGGCCGTTCCGCTATCCACCAGT